>JAVCCS010000241.1 GCA_030765365.1 Candidatus Theseobacter exili | reverse complement strand
TCTACTCTTTTATAACTAAGTTTTCCGGGAACATGCTTTAAAATCTGAACGGATTCATGTCCGAGGATTTCCTCATACATAGCAAAACTGTCCTGATCTGTCATTCTTCTTCCATAAACTCTATGAACAGCACGAGCTAATGCCTGGTCTTTACTCATCCCTAAATCTTTTGTATATCTTGAAACAATTTTTATTATCCTCATAATATCACGAAGGCTTGTGTAATATACCTCATCGTATGTCTCGGAAAAAACCGCCTTATAACCTCTATAGAATGACAATATTTTTTCTTTCATTTCCGTGGCTATGTCTTCAAGTCCTGCCTGCTCAAAACGCTTGCTTATAATCTGTCTGAGTTCCTTGTCTGTTTTTTCGTGCGGCACCCAGACTTCTCTGAATCGATTTCTTAATGCCGGAGAAAGAGCCCTGCGGCCTTCATTTGCCCCCATAGTCCCTTCCATAGGATTCATAGTAGCAAAAAGTCTGAAATTCTCGTGTACTCGCACCTTTTTTAATGTATATGGATTGGTAAAGGTTCCATCATCAAAATATTCGTTTAGTATTTCAATAATCCCTGATTTTGCCATATTAAGCTCTTCCAGGACCAGAACATCACCTTCTTCCATCGCCTTAACTAGAATTCCGGGCCGGTATTTAAACCTTTTTTCCTTTCCATCATATTCCAAACTTCCAATAAGGCTGTCAAGCGACGCATCTCCAAGTGAAACGCTTACATACTTTCTTCCCGTACGTTTAACGGCATCGGCAACCATGTCCGTTTTCCCACCACCGGATTGACCTACAAAAAGAACAGGAGCATCAGGTCTTCGAAGGGCCTTAGCAACCTGAATCTGTGCGATTTTCATGGATTCCACAACAACAAGCTCGTCAACAGGCACCTCCTCATCAGGTTCCTGTCCGGGAGTTTCTATTCCGTCAAGCCTTAACGTGCGGGTTTTCTCATCATATTCATAATCTATATTGCCAAAACGTTTTTTGATTACATTGTCAAATGTTTCCTCCTGAGAAAGATCCCCCTCAGTAAATCCTAAGTTCAGGGTAAATGCGTTACGTATTCTTTTGTAATCCTCATTATCCGTATCCTCAGAATCGTATACTTCCTGCCGGACCAAAACTCCTCTATACTGCAAAAATGCCTCCTGAATCCAAGTCTCAAACGAAACGTCAAGGCCAGCCTTTTTTCTTTCAACAATATCATCAACAATTCGTTTCAGGTCTCGGAAAGTAAATACATAATCCTGTTCCTGTCCCATATTGCTGAATTTCCCGGTTCTCAACAGATTATTAAGATACCTCTGCGTTTCAGCCAGCTGAATCAGATCCTTCTTTTTAAAGCCAAGATCATCTTCAATGTCAATGCCCTCTTCCTCGAGCTGTTTTGAAAGAATATCCGCAGTCTCTTTAGGTGTCATATCATCAACATTGATAATCTCAAACCGATTCATGAATGCTTCGCTCATCCTGTTCCGGCCTGAATAGCTGGAAGGATTTGCTGTTGCAATCACTTTTGGCATAATTCCGTCAGGTTTAATAATTTTTCCGTTGTGTTCAAGATATCCTAAAGTAAGCATCTGGTAAAGAACCCCCAACATTTCTTCATTGGCCAAGTTAACTTCATCCAGCAAAATCATATCGCCCCGCTTATATGCTTCAAGAAAACGTCCTTCAACAAATCTAAGTCCGATTTCATTATCCATTAGTATTCCCAGGGTTTTCATAAGGGATATCTTACTCTTCATAGATATTTCTTCTAAAGTAAGAGTCTCTCCCCTTTCAATTTTGCGTTCTATCATTTTTTCTGCTTTTGATAATTGCTCCGCCTGATTTAAATAATCTTCTAAAGTATTATTGATCCAGTTTTCAATTACCCAGCGTCTGTAAGCCAGGCGTTTCTCCCCTTTAAATTTATCGTATTCGACTTTCTGCTCCTTACTGATAATCGAATCGAACAAACGACCTTCTTCATTGAATTTGACTCTGCTGAAAGCCTCTTCAAGCTTGCTATATTCACCGGTAGTCAGCCCCTCCTTTAACCTGTCAACAGCATCCATGAAATCCATCTTAATTTCATGGGGTTGAAAACTTCCGAAAAGCTCAAACTCATCAGTTTGTTCGGTAACCTGAATTCTCGTATAGCCCATACCCAGAATTTTAGCAGCAATTCTTGCGACTGTGCTTTTACCTCCTGCGGTAATTCCAAACAGCATCACAGGATTAATTTTTTCAGAAAGTTTAGACCCTAATGCCTGCAGTATCCTCCCGAGATTACGCATAGTGCTCGAATTTAAAACCTCGCCTTCTGTCAAACCTTCAAAAGGACGATCCAGGGATATATCCATCAAAAGCTGCTTTTCTCCCGGTTTTTCCTCAATAACTTCTGTTTTTGTCTGCACTATTTTCGGCGGAGTCTGTTCATATAACTTTATAGAATCCGAACCTTCATCAACTCCCTCAAGGCTATACAAATAATCTAAATCCTCTTCATCACTTATAAGGTGGTGTTTACGCATTAAACGCACAACCTCCTCCCGGTCTTCCTTACCTAATCTATTGCAATAACGACGAGCAACAGCACGTCGAACAGCTACACGCATTGGTTGACCAGATTCAAACTCAGTCTTTAGCATCGTCAGGGATTTCTTCATATCACGGAGGCTGACATAAAGAGTTTCATTGTTTACTTTTCCAATAACTCCATTTTCCACATATGCTTCAAAATCTCTGTGAAAATTCACCAGTCTGACAAAGTACACTTGAGCATTTAACAGCTTGTTTAAGTCTGTAATATCACGTGTGTCATCCCCGTAAAGATCCAGAATTTCCTTCAAAAAATCCCCTGTTTCAGGCCCGGTAAGAGCTGATAGCTTACCGATAGACTTGAGCATTTCTATTTCCTCAAGAGATTTTTCTTCAATACCATACCTGTCATATATTGATGAAAAATCAATCGCTTCAAATCCTTCAGGACCAGTATGAGAAAGAATTACTCCTAACATCTGAAACCGTTTTATATCGCGTTGAAAAAGCCTTTTATACTTATCGGTATTAAGTAAAGTATCAATAAAACTGTTAAGATTTTTCCCTGCTCCCTTAGCAATCTCTGAAAGAGAAAGAAGGATATCGTCATTTGTAGCATTGTCAAAATGACTTGAAATCTCATCCATTCTACCTAATATATGGTTAGTTTGTGCCGCACCGGCACCACTGGCAAACATTGTAAAAATACTTTTGACATTCTCAAGTTTGCCTTCAGTCAACTCAAGATTTTGATCGTTATTTATTACTCTTTCCAAAAATGCTATATATGCTGTTTCCAAATACATATCAGGTATTAGACCTCCTAACTCCACCATCACCCTTAAAGCATCATGATCTCCACGTTTAAGCTTCAGATTTTCATACCATAGCTGCATTGTTTTGTAGAAACTTGTATTATCTACAAGTTCAAAGTATTCGAGTATTTCAGGATCATCTCTGATAAAGAAATTATTAGCTATATCAAAAACTTCTCTCCATTTCGTTCTTCTAACTGTTGCCTCTAATCTTCTGGAATAAGTGATGAAAGATAGAAGATCCTGATCTTCTCTACTTAAATCTAATAAATCACCTTCGATTAAAGTATGCAAAATCATAATTTCTTTGTATTCATTGTCAGCAAGAGAAATAAAGAAAAACGGTCTTCCGTTTACCATTCTTGTATAAGGAGAAACCAACTCCTTTAGAACCTCAAGTTTTAGTGCATTAACAAGTTTTTTGAGATCCTCCTCAACAGCCCCTTGATCCGTAAATTGTTCAACAAGCTCTCTTTCAATTTCTTCTAATTCAGCAATTTTCTGTTTTGAAGAACCGCCTATGCGATTTACATCAACTACCTCTTTAATTTTATCTTTGTACTCTTTTAACACTGTAACATCTATCCCCGGAACCGCCATTTCCTCTACATAATCATCTGCCGACTTACCTTCAATAGCTAATTCATTTCTGGTATTTTCAGCTATACGGTTAATTACTCTGCGCAATGCATCTCCCAAATCACCTTTCGCAAGTTTGTAATCATTATCGGGATCCACCAACAAGCCTTCATCATTTTCTTTATAGGTGCTTTTTGTATAGTTTTGGTCACGGAACATCCTCTGCTGTACTTTTATCATTTCAGTGTGATTTTCACCCGTACAATGCACCTCATGCCAAATAAGTTCCCTCAATAAATCAGGAGAGTCCTTAAGCTCGTCTAGAACTTCCTCTGCAATGTAGATAACTTTCTTTACCGGATCGCCCGGTATCTCTGTACGAGTAGCAAGAAAATAATCCTCTTCATCCACTGCAATACCTTTAAAAAGAACAATCTGGTGTCCTTCAAGAACATCTTTATAATCTTCATTTATTTTTGATAAATCGCGATCTATCGTCTGTCCAGCCAAAATAACTAATAAATGCCATAGTCTGCGCGAGATATCTCCCTTAGCAACAAATCCATGAGGTTGTACACCAGCAGTTACTGCTGCATAAGGAATCTCATCAGTAACAGTTAAACTGTCAGATAGTATCCTTCGTGTAATATCCTTGAGTTCTTCTGCCTTATTCACCTCCTCAGAAGCTTGTGAAGTTTTCATTAACAATCTTCGGATCACTTCTTTGTTTTGATTATCAGATAAGTGAAATCCTTTTTTGCGCAAAGCATCTATGAGATCGAAAAGACTATCTGCAATTTCTATCTGATCTTCTTTTGTTTTTTCTTCGCTGAACATGTTTGCAAAAAACCTGCTAGATCTTACGGCTTTTTCGTCATAGGTCTCATCACCTAATAATGCTACGAATTTAGGCAGGTTATGAGAAAGAAAGTTATCCTGTTTCAATGCCCAATCAGACCTGTAGCTCATCAATGTGATTAAAGGAAGATTTACAATTGAATTATTTCCAAATATTCTAAAAAAATATTCTAACCCTTTTCCGAAAGAAAAGGGGTTCACACCATTTTTATCTATTTCCAGTAGCTGCAATGCAACCTCAACTAACATTTTTTCATCTTTTATATATGGAGAGAACTTTTCCATTAGTTCTAAGAAATGTTCGGGAATAAACTCATCGTCGACTGATAATTCCTGAACCTTTTCCAATACAGGTCTCCACGTTCTTTCTACTACACTGAAATCTTTGCTCCATTTAAACAATCCAGGAATAATACATCCAAGCACTGTTCCTGCCCTGGAACCAGCTTCAATTCCAATCTGTTTAATTCTTGGCCAGGGATCAGAATAATCACTATATTCAGTATAATCCTTATCCTCAATTAAAAATTTTTCTGCAAAACCTGAATGAAAAAGCCATACCACTTCCTCTTCTGAACAGGCTGTTGCTATTTGAACAAAATCGTCCCAATTTTTAAAAAAATCATTTCCATAAGTTTGCAGTAACTCAGGACAGGCTAGGAAAACAGCGTTAATATAACTTCCTGACGCTGCAGATATCTTTACCAAATCAGGCCAGTATTTTGAAAGCCTGGTACCAAAAACCGATTTCAGTTTTAAAATTCCTTCAGAAAGAAGATCAACAGGACCACCGGAAGACTGCAAAGCCATTTCCACTAAATCAGGCCAGTATTCCGTCCAGTTTGCACCAAAAGCTGATTTAACAGTTGCTATGCCATCGGTATAAAGTTTTGTAGCATCACCGGAAGCTACATCTCCAAACATTCTAATAAGGTCATCACCAGCATCGCGAAGAGAATCATCATCTTCCACAAGTTCACGTACAGCAGGCAGTCCATCTTTAATAAAACTTGGAGGATACGCGTTTTTTGCCCTAATCACTAAATCTTTGAATACCGGCCAATATTTCAAAAAATCGTCTCCGTATGCCTCTTTGAGGGCTGAAAGACTTAATATTAAATCTGCAGCATTAGCACCGGATTCTTCGCACATTTCAATAATGTCATTCCAGTAAGTCCCTAGGTTTTCACCAAACAAATCAACTAAAGAAGGTACAGCCTCAATCAACAAAACTGTTTTCTGTTCATCCATGTGCATTGATATTGATTCAAGAAGACGACCTATATCTGAGCCAATTTTTCTCAAGTCACTTTGACTTTTGATCATAAATGGGATTTGATTGATTACAAACTCAAAAAAAGCAGGCGTAAGATTACCAAATTTCTGGCTTAAAACTACAAGTGTTGGCATAAGCTCTTCGAAAATATCCGGGTAAGTGTCTTTAATAAGCGCAAGACTGTATAGAACCTGGCGCGAGTTTTCACCCGAAGCCTTCTGTATTTCAACAAAATCAGCCATGTAAGGTTTTAAATTCTGTCTATCCTCTCCCCATACACGGTTAGTTACAAGTTCCTCATCAATAACTGCACGTAAATTCTCGCCTAAAGCCCCTTTAGCTAATCGCTTCCCTTTTTCGGTATCGATAAAGCAGGTCCATCCGGGAAAAATAGGACCTCTAAGCATTATTAAGTTAACAAAATATCTATAAATCCCTACAACATTCAGCCGTGTCGCATTATTCTTGCCTTCATAATTTTCGGGAAACATGTTTTGTTGACGCATTATCAGGTTGTAATGATAGTAAACTCCAGCTGAAGGTTTCTCATTTAATTCATGCCATAGATACTCTTTCATGAGTGCAGGAGGCCCGCGCAAAAGCCTGTCGACAACCTTATCCGTTAAGTATATAGTCCTATTTTCAACATCATGATAACCTAGAGAAAAATCTGTTGAACTATAAACTCCGGAGGGAATCACTCTTATATTATAATCTTTTAGTAAAGCACCCAGTTTTCTATCTCGATTATACTGAGTCTGATCAAATTCTAATGAACCGCCCGACCATTTACTATATCTTATTTCTGCTAAATTAGGTAAAGAAGTTTCAATAAAACTAACAACTTTACCCTCTAAAAACATGTCTCTATTTATTTCTTCATCATAAAAACCGGAGTTGAGATTTGCACGAAATTCGGCAGGAGCTCTTTCTCCCTGTGATATTCCAGATGGTACAGCTCGCGTATATGGAAATGCACTCTCCACATACTCAAGTTTGTCAAGATCTCCAGCCAGTTCCCTCAAATCATTCATACGAACTAAAGGATCAGAATTAGTTGCTGTTTTCTTAAACCGTCTTTCAACAAAATCACCAAATCTCTCCATACGGGTTTTATCATGCATAAACCATTGCATAATCGCAGACATCTCCTCTGCGATACCGTCAGCAACATTATCATCATTTTGAGTCTCTTCAAACATATCACTCAAAAACCTGGCAGTATTTCTTTCACCATCGAAAAGCTTTTCCAGTACCTGAAAATAATCGTAGGAAAGAGTATGTGCTGACAAAGAAGAACCTGCTATTAAAAGTTTCACAAAAGCTGGCCAGCAAGTTAGAAAATATTCTTTATATCTTCTGCTCAATCCGCTTATTACCATTGCAAAAATATTTCCGGTGTTATTTTTAAAAGCCTCTGTAAGCTCAAGAACTCCTTTCCAGTAAGGCTCAACTCTAGGCTCTAAATAAACCAATCCATCTATAAAAATATCTTGAGCATCACCGCCTGAAACATTGTCCATTCTAATTATTTCATCAAGTATTTTGTCAAAATCTTCTTCAGTATCAATCAAATCCGATACGTAAATGAGCCCGAGATTTAGTACCCATGATTTACCATGAAATTCCTTTGCTAAACCTATTATTTTACTTCCAATCCTTTCCAGTGATTCTGTGTCTGTAATAATATTACGCACTTCATTTAAATCGAATTTATATAATCCGTTATCTACTACTTTTACTCCCCTTGAAGGAATATTAAATATTATAATACTAGAGAATAACTGTTCTTTTGGATTATTAAATCGTCGCACAAAAGGTGCTATCCCTCTAGGAAGTTCCTTTTCACCGAGAACCGGTTCATAAATATCCACAAAACTCTTAACACCATATGCCTTAATCCATTTTTCATAATTTACCAATGTATTTTTAATAACATACCAAGTCAGGGGAGAAACCTCTCCGTACTGTCTTTCATAATCACGAAGGGCTTCATCGACAGATGGATATTTGAACCTCCATCCTTCAGAAACTTCGGTAATTGTATTTCTTAAAGCCTCACCTAAAACACCTTTAGCAGCTTTACCCATTAAAGCTGGATATGTAAGGTGTGTAAGGCCTTTGAACAAACTGCTGTCAAACTTACGCCGTAGAAAGATCAAATCCTTGAATCTTTGCCAAATTGATCCCCATGCAATTCTTCTTTTATAACCACGATACAAATAATTCCTTCTGAAACGGTTCTGCTGTTCCGTAATAAGATCATAATGATTATCGCCATTACAATGCGCTTCATGGAAAAGATACTCAGCCAGAGCATCCGGATTATCCTTAAATTTATCTACTACTTCCTGAGCAACATAAATCCTGCCGTTTTCAATATCCCTGTAGCCTAAAAGAAAGTCTTTGCTTGATTTCACTATTGAAGGAATTACATAAACTTTCTGCCCGTTTAAATGCTCCGCAAATTTCGTTTCAAGGTCTTTTCTGCGGTTTTTATCGTATTTGCCTTTTGATAAACGGTACCGAAAGATCGCTTTGGACTCTTCGCCCTGGCTTATAAGGCCGTGGCGTGAAAAAGGATCTTCTTCGTCTTCGGGTAAAGAGGAAAGCTTCTTTAAAGTTTGGATAAGATCTCTTAGATCACCCGCTTTGTCGACAGACGAATCAGCTGAAGCTATTTTAGCAAGTCTTCTTTTCACTAAATCAATCTTCGTTTTAATAAGATCTTTATCTTTAAATAATTCTATAAATACCAAAGCTGCATCTTCATTTTCAATGATGTCTCTTAAAACTTTTAAGGTCTTTCTCTGATCTCCTCCGTAAAAATCAGCAATTTCAGGAATAAGCTCAAAAAGAGTTCCTGCAGTACTCCAGTTTTCCGTTGCAGCAGCTATTTCAATTAATTCATTTCCAACTTTTTGTAGTGACTCAACATCTACAATTAAATCACTCATTCCCACTAATCCGTCCTTGAATAAAGTTGCTGCTTTGTTTCCGGGGAAATCAAGACCAAGTTGAACCAAAACCGGCCAGTATTCAGTAAATTTTTCACCAAATAATTTTATTACAGGAGACAATCCATTAGAAAACAAACCATAAGTATTTCCCTCAGCCGCAACGCTAAGTCGTAACAGATCCTTCCCCACTTTCTGCAATGAAACGTTATCAGTAATAAGTCCTTTAGCAGTGTATAAAACAGGCAATCCGTACATAAAAACATGGACATCTTCTCCAGCCGCAATGCCGATTTGCACAAGTTCCGGCCAATATACTCTTAGTTTTTTACTGAAAAAAAATCTTTCTAAAGCATTCAATCCATGTTCAAAAAGTTCACCGGCATCTTTTCCGGATGCAACGCCAAGCTGCAGCAAATCATTCAATCCAAATGTTTTTACAAACCACTCATAGCGATATATTCTTTCTTCCATAAACTTCATAAGTACAGGATCAGGTTCTCCATGCTCCTGTCTGTAAACTGCCAGGGCTTCATCTACTGACTCATATAAGTATTCCCCTGACTCTATCGGGTCAGGCTCTTCATATTCTTCAGAAAGAAAGCCAAGCTCTAAATCTTCATCATCCGGCTCAAATACCGCTTCTATCTGTCCGCGCAATACATCCTTCAATATCCCCTTTGCAATCTTTCCATTCGCAGGATCAACCCAGTGGCCCTTTTCTTTGTCAAAATCATACCCCCTGCCCTCATAATTTGCTTTGAAAAATCTTTTCTGCTGCAAAGCTATTACCTCTTCATGATTTTTACCTTCACAGTGCACTTCGTGAAAGAGATACTCGGCCAATGCATCAGGATTGTCTTTTAAAGCGTCAACAACTTGTTGTGACACATAAATAATTCCGTTTTCAATGTCCCTGTAGCCTAAAAGAAAGTCTTTGCTTGATTTCACTATTGAAGGAATTACATATACTTTTTGGCCGTTTAGGTGCTCAGCAAACTGTTCTTCCAGGTCTTCTCTGCGGCTATTTTCATATTCACCTTGTGACAAACGGTACCGAAAGATCGCTTTGGACTCTTCGCCCTGGCTAATCAGTCCGTGGTCTCCCTTTGGTTTTTCAAATAGTTCAACTTTGTCCTCAACTTTGAGTTCAGCTTTAGAAAAATACAATTCAACAAGCGCAACAAGTCCCGGATAATCTTTTCCATATGTAGACCTGAAAACACCTAGCGTTACCTGTCTTTGTGTAGGATCCTGACGGTTAATCTCTGCAATCTGACCACTGATTGCATCCGGATAAACATCAGAAAGAATATGTACTAACCTTCCGATTGATTCTCTGTCAATTGAATCAAGAAATTCTCTATTAGAACCTTCCTGCATCCATTTGTTGAGATGTTCATTAAGGGTTTCAATAGATATACCCTCTATATAACCTGCCAGAATACCACTATTTTCTTCAGCATATTCACCCTCTGCTATACCCTTGAATATATTTCCCCAAAGTGCGGCTGAGGCAAGCGTCCAGGTTTTTTCTGAGGATTTCTTGCGTACTGCAAATCTTTTTTCCGAAAACTCAATGCCCGCAAAATCATAATCCACACTCATCATTCTTTTTTCGTAGATTTGATCGCTTCCGAGCTTATTAATTTTGGGAGCCAAAGTAATAAAAGATACTCCTTTTTCCCTCAAAATCTGCTCAATTCCTTCAGTGTGGAACCCACCTGTAATCAAAATCCCGAAGGATTGATCTTTCTCAGAAAGCTGATCAAAACTTTTTTCAGCAAGCACCTTATCACGCATAAGAGCAAGATCATAAAATCGCATTGATTCATTGAAAAGAGGTTCAAAATTCTGCAGTTCTGTAACAGCAGTAATCTGATATTTATCGCAAAGAGACTGAAACCTTTTTGTAAAATCAACAAAAGTAATTTGTTTTACTGAATCCAACTGATCACGCGATAGTTTCAGTGCAAACAGGTCATTAAGTAATGCCCACTCTTCATAAACTGACAATATCTCTTGAGTTCCACTCTTTAATGCTTCATTATTCATGACTTTTAATAACTGAGCATCCAGTTTTCTCCAGATCTTACCGGATTCCATTGAACCATTCATAGATTCGATTTGATACCAAACCTGCATCTGTGGATACTTAACGAAAAAATCTGTCCCATCACGCTCAGCCGTTTCCTTTAGAAACTCAACATATTCCTTTGTTCCAATACGTCCAAGACGGTATTTCAAGTTCACTTCAACCAATTTCTTAAGATCTTCAGCTACCAAAATCTTTTCAAGT
>JAVCCS010000333.1 GCA_030765365.1 Candidatus Theseobacter exili | reverse complement strand
GTTGTTATAACCTCGTCCCCTGGACCTATACCAAGCGCTTTCATCGCAATATAGATAGCGTCAGTGCCATTGGCAACACCAATACAATGCTTAACCCCATATGCGTCTTCATATTTCTTTTCGAATTTCCTTACAAAAGGACCGCCAACAAAAGCTGTTTTTTCTAACACAATATTTATAGCACTATCTATCTCATCTTTAAGTGTCAAATATTGTTTTTTTAGATCCACAAATGGAATTTTCATCTCTTCCCCCTCCATTAATAAAATCTCCATAGCACTTTGGCCAGAAAGTGTATAGCCAGAATACTGGCAACAGCTATAAGCGCTATCCTCTTAACAAAAAATTTGTTTATTATATCTCCTGCCAACCACTCGCCGTTAGTCGATAGAAACCGTAATCTCGCAGAAACCGCAATAAGTAAGTAAAAATGCAACATAAAGGCGCGGGAAAGAAAGAAACCGGCCGCCATATATCCGGCAATCGCGGCCAGGATCCCATCACACATAAAAGCATGGAACTTATCATTTTCTGCCCTTCCGGGAATAATTTTATCCTTAAGTGTCCATAACCCGTATAGAGCGACAAATATTAGTCCTATCCAGAAAAAATATCCCAGAAACCCCAGCTCGGAATAACATTCCACAAAAGAGCTCTGCGCCGCTCTTGAATAACAATATTCCCCGAACATATTATATCCAACACCAAATATCGGATCATCTTTTAACATCTGGTTCCCTGCACTCCAGAAAACGATCCTTTCGGTAGCATGTTTACCTAAGATCCCATGAGCAAAACGAGACGGCATAACTCTCGTGATCATATTGAAACCTCAAAGGTTTCCCAGTCGATCCACCCGTTGCGCTATTATATAATTTTTGTCCAGTGCGGTTTGTAGCAATCAGTTTCTCGTGATTCTCATGTATTTCTTCTTTTCGCAAAACTGGTATTTTAATAAGATCAGACGAAGACTTAATGTTTGCGAGAGAAATCCCTAATTCCTTAAAACGGTTATTATAAAAGGGGACATGCTTAAATGAATATTCTAATATTTTCTGCAATTTATCAAACTGAATTCCCTTGATCTTCTCCTCTGTCATCCATTGAACCTTTTCCATTTCGGCAAGATTATTCAACGTATCACGCTTACGAATATGCGTTTCGTATATCGGTAACATAATAGAGCGATAAAACTTACCATAAACAGACATATGATCTAAACTCCTTAAATTTTACCCGAATACCTCATCAATACATTTTGAGTAGCAATCTAGTAAGCACATACATAAACAGAATGCTTCCTACACACATCAGGAATAGTCTTTTTGTTAAATATCCCGGCATAACGTCACCAACAAACACTTTATTGGCACTTACCAGTAATCTAGTCCTTACAGTAATTGCTATCAGCATGAAGAATACCACATTAAAACTCCTGGTTAAGAAAAAACCACAAGCAAGAAACCCCACCAATGATGCAAATATAGCTTCACCATAACGCACAAGCCTTCGGTTTGTTGTATTCACATACTCTTTATCAAAGATTGCCTTATATAACCCCAATAATGAAACAAAAATAAGCCCCAACCAAAAGAAATATCCAAAAAACCCTAACTCAGCGTATGTATTTACAAAAGAATTATGCGCAGACCGCCAATCAGCAAATTCTGTGAACATCTTGAACCCCACACCAAAAACTGGATTTGCCTTAAACATCTGATTACCATATCCCCAGCTAATAACACGGCCCAAAGATGATTCGCCAAATAATGTTTGAGTAAATCTAGATGGTAAAACGGGAACGATCACCGCAGCTATTATTAACGTGACAAATATCCATTTTGCGCCTTTTATCCTGTTCCTAAAATAAACTACTACAGTTACCAATAAAGCAAGAAGCCCTCCCCTAGAATTAGTAAGCCATAATGCGTAGAAAATTGGACAACTAATACCGGCAACAACTATTTTTTCAACAAGACTCTTCGCTGAAGTTATTGTCATAAGAATGAAAGGCACCATAATTACAAATGCTAATGCTAGATCATTTGAGTCATTAAAAATACCATATGCCACAACCCTCGTTACCATGGTTTCCCCTAAACGAGTAAATATAGGTTCTAATCCACCAAACCCTGAACCAGTATGAAACTGAATAATAGAATGAATTGCCAGAATGAAGGTTAAAGACAGTAACACTTGTAACAACCTTTTTAATTTATTTTCAGAATCCACACTTATTACTATGATGAAGTATAGCACCACATAAGTTACAAACTCTTGGAATGAAAATATTAATCCGTAAAAATAAGTATGCGCAATGTGAGACATGCAAACCGCGATCAAGAGTCCCAGCATCAAAATATTCTCCGGGACCCTGGGTAATTTTAATCTGCCTGTTCGCAGCCCCATAAGCAAGAAAAAAATATTTACTATTGCGACAACATCCAATAAGGGCATGCCCTTTATGAACCCAATCCACTCCTGCGGACGAATATAAATAACTGCTATGTAAAAGAGTAATATTATAAAACCCATTATTCGTTGTACCTCTTTACATTGTGTTATTGGTATAACCAATAACACAATGTAACTTACCAACCTTTGTTATTGTATATTTATCAAACCCGCTTAATTCCATCATTTTACAAACGCTTTTTCTTGTAAAGAAATATACTTCACAGCGTCGCAACCACAATCTTAACTTTCTAATTGGCGCGCGATAAGTCCAAAATCTCGGAAATGACACTATTATTTTATGTTTCGACAGTTGATTCATTTTGCGTAAAACAGGGATAGGATCCTTGATATAATCAAACAATCCTATCCCCAAACATACATCAAACTTATGATCCGGTTTATACGCCAGTAGATCCGTATGCAAAAAATCGCATACATCCCGAACCTCCATTTCTCCAGCTGTTTTCCTGCAAATTTCAAGCATCGACTCCGCTATATCAATTCCAACAACTTTAGATGCCCCCTTTTTAGCAAGTGCGATACCATATTGTCCGCTGCCACAACCCACATCAAGAAACGTTTGATCGCTAACAGTATCACAGTTTTTCATCGTAAAATCATACCGCTCATACATATCTTTCCTAAAGACTTTATCCAGATAATTCATGAACTTAGACTTTGTACCGCTATATATCGCCTGAAAAACATCAGCCTCATTATTCCAAAAGTTTCTTTGCCGTTTTATTTCTTTGTTCATAATTTCAAAACCTCTCTAATGGTAGTAAACTCAAAATCAGTTAGTAGTTGTTCCAGTTTTTTTTCTGTT
>JAVCCS010000026.1 GCA_030765365.1 Candidatus Theseobacter exili | reverse complement strand
CAATGTACCCTAAATCAATAATATCTTTTGTTCCGGCAGGCAAATCCACTTCCCCGGTTCCAAGTAAAACAAGCTTCAAATCTCCGGGATTGTTTAACTTATAGCAATTAAAATACTCTATTAAGACATGAATGTTTTTTCCCCGCTCACGTCTGCCTGCAAATAGAATAAAAGGTTCTTCAATACCAAACTTGTTCTGGAACAAGCTGCTGTTATATCCCGCTCCCGGTTCAAAACCCAAACCTGCAACACGACCCTTTTCGGCAGGAAGCCCCATTAGTTTCTCAGCAAGAACCTGTTCAGGATAAGCATTAAACATAACCCCTTTAACACGATTAAACATATCACGAAAAATACCAAGACGAGCAAACCCTTCATCGTGAAGACAGGGAATTAACACTGTTTTTTCAGGGGCAAAAAAGCTGGTAAAATAAGTTAATCCAAAAAGATATGGAATAAGAAAAAAAACATCAAAATTATTTTTATTTGATTCCAAATAATTCACAAGATCAGGACTGGTAACACTTTCAGAAATCCACTGCTTTTCTTCACTGGTACTTAATTGGATTCCCCTGTCTATAAGGCTTTGAAGCTTAAGAAATAAATCAACATTTCTGCCATCTTTTACTCGAAACCTGTTAATAACTAAACCGTCCGAAGAATGCCTTCCTTCTTCATAATAATTCTGCCAGGTAAAATGATTTCGTGCACATGTAGTGAAAATCTCGACTTCATTGCCTTTTGCGATCAAACGTCTGGCAAACTCTCTTGTAAGAACTTCAGCTCCCCCTGCTGAAACAGGCTCAAAACGCGGAACAACAAAAGCTAGTCTGCGAACCTTGCTCATCAGGAAACCTTTCCAGCTACAGACGTATTTTTCTCTTTTTCACCAGAGCTTTTTCCTTCAAGCCTGTTCAAACGCAATCTAATTTCCTCAAGATCTTTTTCAAGCTTGTTTTGAAGGCTCATAATAGTATTAACAGTTTGACAGTTGAATTCTTTTTGTTGGCTAAATAAACGGTAAGTATAGAATTTCAGAAGCTTCCAAATAACCTTTTTTAATAAAATTACAGGACGGCCAAACAATCCGCCTTTATTTACAATTTCAAAATCCCCAATATTGATATCACAGGTACTTTGAATCAAGCGCAAATAGTAACGTAAAAATTCTTTTTCATCTTCGAGCGACTCAAACTCAAGCGCAGTAAGATTATCAAGGTTATACTTTTCATAAACACCGGCCTTGCGTTTCTCATCCACACGTACTCTTAACCTTTTCATCAGAGCCTCAACATCTATCCCTTTTGACTCAAAATCAAAATCATTTGTCATTGACCAAATCCTTCCAAATTAGACACTAACTCAACACGGAAATCAGCAGGTTACAAACAAAAATGTACACTTTAGAATTTCCATTTTGCAGGAAATTTTACAAATCCAATTTCTTCATTATCAGCTTCCATCCAGAAATACACCCAGTTTTCCTTGCGATGATAGTTCGTAATATGATCTGATGAATGAAGAGAAAACGAAAAATAGAATTTTCCGCGAATAAGAATATTCGGATCAAGCATAAGAATTATACTCCCTTTGCCTTCAATAAAATCAATATCCACACCGGCTATCTGAGTATTAGTTCCAAAAATCAGCTTGCCATCATTGTCTGCTATCGAATACCCAAAAATAGGGTTATCTATCCTTTCATGCGCGTCATAATTGATCTTTATCTGTATTGCTTCACCATTTTTAAACCGCTGCTTTTCCTCTCCATGCCTGTTCATAAGAACAATATCTTTTATCTCAGCGTCCCTGTTTCCCCATTCCTTTACTTCGAGATCCTCCTGCTTATGGATTCCAAGATCAATATATTTATCAACCACATTGCGGGGTTGGCCTATTTCAAGAAGACTTCCCTCATCCAAAAGCAAGGCCTGCTCGCTAATCTTCTTTACGGTTTCCAAATCATGCGAAACAATAAGAAGAGTTTTTCCCTGTTTTTGAAGCGAATCAATCTTTGCCAGGCATTTCTTACGAAAAGTCTCGTCTCCAACAGCTAAAACCTCATCAATAAGAAGAACATCGGGATCAACTTCTACAGCAACAGCAAACCCTAATCTAACATACATCCCTGAAGAATAGTGTTTGACGGGAGTATCAATAAACTCTTCCAGCTCTGCAAAAGCCACTATACTGTCAAAACGTTTTGCTATCTCATTCTTCGAAAGCCCTAAAATTGCTCCATTTAAATATATATTTTCTCTACCTGTTAAATCCGGATGAAAACCTGCACCTAACTCAAGCAAACTTGAGACCTTGCCTTCAACTCGAACAGAACCTTCTGTGGCTTTCATTGTCCCGGCCAAAAGCGAAAGAAGGATGCTTTTCCCTGCCCCATTCGCACCTATGACACCCAATGTCTGACCTTTTTCGACAGTAAAATTAACACCTCTTAAGGCCCAAAACTCTTCCTTCAAGGTGCGTCCCCGAAAAATGTTCAGAATAGTAGATTTTAAAGACCGCTGCACTTCATGTTTCAAAAAAAATCTTTTACCGAGATTTTCAACCGTTATAGCACTCATAATACATCCGCAAAATAAGGTTCAAGTTTTGCAAAAATAACAATCCCTACTGCAAAAAGAACTACACAAAACCCCAGAGAAACAAATAACAAGGGGCCTCCCGGCATAGCTGTTCCAAAAAGGATTCCTCTAAAAACAATCAAAATAGAGCTTAAAGGATTAAGCAGATAAAGACTGAAAAATCTTTCCGGAACCAGGCTTGTAGGATAAATGATCGGAGTCATAAAAAACCAGGCCATTAAAAGCACTCCGACAATATGATATGCATCTCGAAAGTACACTGATATTGATGAAACAGCTAACGCCAGCCCCAGACAAAAAATTGCCTCAAGAAAAACAATAACAGGTAGAATAAGAAGCCCTGCTACTTGAATATCAGTACGGATAAACAGAAGAAACACAAACAAAACAGCTAAAGATAAAAGAAAATTAACAAGATTCGCTAAAACCTGTGATAAAGGCAAAATAACCCTGGGAAAATATATCTTCTTAACCAAATTGGTATTTCCCGAAATAGCTCCAAGTGAATCATTTACGCACATAACAAAAAACTGCCATACAATGATGCCGGATAATAAATACGGCAAATCAATACTGAACCGCATAATACGAATAAAAAGAAGATAAATAAACATCATAAAAAGGGGATCCAGTAAAGACCAGAAAAAACCGAGAACAGATCCTTTATATCTGATTTTCAGGTTCCTGACCACAAGACCCTTTAAAAGCTCGCGCCGTTGATATATTTCTAAAATAATTCTTCTCAACGTTTTCTCCATAATTTATTGAGAAATTTTCTGGTTTTCTCCCACAAGGGTTCAATAAATGGAAAGTTCCCCCAAAGTTTCAACCTGAAAGACCAATAATTATCCTTTGTATAAACCCAATTTCTTCTCATAGCATAACGGTTTCTATAAGAAATTCTTTTCCCTGCTTGAAGAATTACTGCACCCTTGTAACCCGATTCCTTAACCTTATAGCGAAGCTGTTTAGTAGAATACCCTTCCGGAAATGAGAAAAAATTCACATCAATTCCAGCCATTTTCTGCAAATTTGCTTTCGAATTAAATATTTCCATAGTTTGTTCCTGCGGCTGAAGTCCTTGAAGACTATTGTCGTGAATACCCATGCTTCCTATTTTTACAGTATTCGAATCTGCAATCCTCTGAAGCTGCTCTCGATTAATATAACCTCCTCTGTCGACATAGGAAGAACTCACAAAAACTGTGGCAGGAAAATGATGTTTTCTAAGGATAGGAAAAGCAATATCGTAGAAATCCTTATATCCATGTTCAAAAGTAATAGCAACTGTTTTACGAGGTACCTTTTCTTTCCTCTTGTAAATATTGGCAACATCTTCAAGTGAAATAACATTGAATCCGGAATCGCGTAAAAATTTCATATGCTTCTGAAAACGCCGTGAGTGAGTGTAATTGATATTTTCTGTATCTACTTCTTCACCAATATGGTTGTACATAATAATAGGCACCATCTCCTGAGGACCAAAATCCACCAAAGCAAAGAAACCAGAAAACACAAGAGCGATGAAAAACACCAAATACATGGTAAATCTGAACATAAGCTCCGTCTCCTTCCCAACACATGCGAATTACAAATACATTTTCATTTGAATCAGGAATAAAACTATCCTGTTAAAACTTCATTATAAACACTAATAACCTTTTTTACCATCTCTTCCAGGCTGAACTGCTTATTTACTAAAACTCTTCCTTCCCAGCCCATCCTTCTGGCAGCATCAGGATCATCCAGAAAACGCTTTATAGCTTCTCCTAATGATTCATCATCCCTGGGTTGCGTCAAAATACCTGTTCTTTCATTTTCCACAATTTCTGAAATACCGCCAACGTTTGTTGCAACAACAGGTAACCCGCATGCTTGAGCTTCAAGAATCGAAAGACTCAGGCCTTCCTGCAGCGATGGCAAGACAAAAATATCCATAGCCTTTAAAACCGGAATAGTATTCTCCATAGACCCAAAGAACTTTACATTATCATCAAGTTTTAAGTAACTAACCAAATCCTGAAGACTATTTTTTTCTGGACCTTCTCCTACAATCACAACCTGAAAATCATAATTGTCCTTAATCCTCGCTAATGCCTTGAAAAAATATTCATGTCCCTTTACAGGAGAAAGCCTCGCAACAATACCAAGTGTTGGAAGGTCCGGATCCAACCCAAAGTTGATACGGATCTTCTTCTTTTCAACAGCAGAAATCTTATCAGGAAACCTATCCAAATCCGTTCCGTTATAAATAAGTCTTAAATACTTCTCATTAAGATTGAAATCATACAAAAGATGCTGCCTTACATGTTGACTAATCGCAATAACAAGCTTACCCCAGCAAGGGAAAAGTCTTCTTCCCAAATGCGAATTATAATGACCATGCGCAGTACTAATAAAAGGAGTACCCGTACTTTTCGACACCCAAAAACTTATAAAAGAAGCAACACGGGTCTGGGCGTGAAGAATATCAAAACCGTGTTCTCGCACAATCCTTGATACTTTCAAAGCTGACCTAACCGATCTTGGACCTATTTCACATTTTGTTCTCGGACCAATATCAAAAAATGGAATATCTCCAAGCTGTTTAATACCTCTTCCTGGAGCTGAAGCAACACCAACTTCTATTCCATTTGCAATCAAACCCTTTGCCAAAGACAAAACATAAGAAGTAATTCCTCCTATTTCAAAATGAGACGCTAAAAGCAATACCTTCACAGCTAATCCTTATTTAGAACAACAAAATACTATAACCATCACAAAGGTTTTTTCACACTATAATGAAATACATTATATAATCATTTCAAATTAATATATGAAAAATGAGATTAACCTTAAAAAAAATACATTTGTCAACCTTAAACAAATATTCAATCAGGAACAAAACTTTGAAAACAATAGGAATAACAAGCACAATACCTGTTGAAATAATCTATGCTTCGGGGAACCGTCCCATGGATTTGAACAACGCTTTCATTACATCGCAAAATCCCATGGAACTAATTCGCCAGGCAGAACACAGCGGTCTTTCCCGAAACCTTTGTGGCTGGATAAGAGGACTTTATCCTTTGTCAAACAAAGTTGATGAAATTGTTGTAATCGCTGCAGGCGATTGTTCAAATATGGTTGCACTGGCAGATCTGTGGAAAGATGAAAAAGTACCTGTCATATTCTTTGATTATCCACATCAAAGAACCCGCAACGAACTCAAAATTTCTATGGAACGATTAATAAAACATTTCGGAACAGACTGGAATGAAGTAAAGAAATCTCGTTTATTACTTGATCCTATCAGGCGAAAGCTTCACGAAATAGACAGGCTTACATGGCAGGAATCAAAAGTATCCGGTGAAGAAAATCACATTTGGCTTCTGAACAGTTCCGACTTTAACGGCAATCCCGGAAAATTTGAAAAAGCACTTGATGCATTTCTAAAAAAAGTTTCTGAAAGAACGCCACAGGAAAACAAAAAACCAAGACTTGGATTAATTGGAGTTCCCACAATAATGACAGACCTTCACAAAAAGGTCAGTCAACTGGGAGCAAAAATAGTTTATAACGAAGTAGCACATCAATTTACATTACCGGAACTTACAGATGACCTTGTTGATCCTTATCTGAAATACACTTATCCTTACGATACACAATTCAGACTGCAAACAATAAGAACAGAAACAAAAAGACGGAATCTTGACGGATTAATCCTGTATGTGGAAAACTTTTGTTATAAAAATATACAAAACACATACTTCAGGCGTAAACTGGCTATCCCTTCAATAGAAATTGAAGGCGGAAATCCTGGTCCTGTTGATGATAGAACACAAATACGCCTGGAAGGTTTTATACAAATGCTAAGCCTAAGAAAAAGAAACACAAAATGATAATTGGAATAGACTTCGGAAGCAGAAACGTAAAAATTGTATTTCTTGATGCAAAGGGAAAAACACATTATAGAACATACAGCACAATCTCATTTTACCGTAACTACATAGAACAGCATGAGAACAACCTGGTTTTGAGTTTTACCCGTATGAAAATTCCTGAAACATCACCAATGCAAATAATTAGCACAGGATACGGGAAAAACCGAATAAACGTTCAAGGAGGACAAACAATATCTGAACTAATTGCTCACTCGCTTGGAACTGCAAAACAAACAAAAATGGAAAACTTCATAAACCTTGATATGGGAGGACAAGACTTCAAGGTTGTGCTGGTAAAAGACGGGCTGCCTGCTGACATGCAGACAAACCCTCGTTGTGCAGCTTCCAGCGGAAGATTTTTGGAAAATATGGCAAGAATACTTGAGATCTCCATAAAAAAACTTGGTCAATACTGGAAAAATCCTATTCCGATATCAAGTACTTGTGCAGTATTTGCTGAATCAGAACTGGTAGCCCTTCTTTCCCGGGGAATGCCCCGGGAAAGAATAGCTGCCGGAGTAAACTTAAGCTTGGTACAAAAAACCCTGCCTTATATAGAACCTTTTCTTAAAGACAACCTCCCGGTTGTAATTACCGGAGGCTGCGCGAAAAATCAGGCAATAATTCACATGTTTAAAGAAAAACTGCAATGCAGAATAATCGTACCTGCCCGCACAATGCATATAGGAGCTATTGGTTGTATCGCCTATAAAAAACTCCTATAGACTAAAAAAACTATTTCCCGCTTTTTCTACCGGACCATCCTTGTTTATGCTGTTTCATTTTCATACAAAGACTTTTCATTTCTTTCGCCTGATCTTCATTTAAAACCTCATTTAGCTTAACATACGCAGTTACAAGCTCTTTGGCCCTAGCTTTTTTCAGATCATATTTATTATCAATCAGCTTATCAACTGCTTCTTTATCAACCTTATCGGCCCAAAGTGCTGCCATAATATCAACTGCTAAAATCTCAATCTGAGCTCCCTGTTGAATCATGTCTTTTTTCAAATTAATTTTAATATCCTTAATCTGCTTGATTTGTTCTTCAGAAAGTCCAAGTTCTTCCTGATTAATCAACATCAAATGCGCTTTACCAATAACCTTAGATCTAAAATCTTCTTTGTCACTCTTCCCGTGCGGTTCAGCTAATGAAACTGAACAAAATAGCATGACAGCTAACACAACCAAAAAACCTTTCATCATTTTCATCACACACCCCTTTCTTTAATAATTTAATTACTAACCCTCAATACTTATGAGTTTACTAAAAAATATAAAAATTGCTCTAAAAATAAAAAAAACCGACTGCAGCTACAGTCGGCTTATAAAATGGTAGCGGATCAGGGATTCGAACCCCGGACACGAGGATTATGATTCCCCTGCTCTAACCAACTGAGCTAATCCGCCTAAATTGGTAGCGGGGGCAGGATTTGAACCTGCGACCTTCGGGTTATGAGCCCGACGAGCTACCAGACTGCTCCACCCCGCATCCATATAGATTATTCAAAATTTTTCTTATGCTAAAGAGAGCAACGCATACTGTCAAGACCAAAATTTTAATAATGACAACAAAAATACAATGTATTATTTGCAAAAGCACACCAGAAATGACTATAATTGATAAAATCATTGAAACCAAATTAAAATCGACAAACCAAAAAGATGATAAAAGATATTATTCTAAACAGCATTAAACGCTATTCCATGCTGGACAAAGGAAGTCCTGTTCTGCTTTCTGTTTCTGGCGGACCTGATTCTATAGCAATGATGTACCTTCTCAAAGAAATTTCACAGGCTCTCGATCTAAAGTTAGTAGTTGCACACTTAAACCATCAATTGCGCGGTCAGGAAGCCGATGGAGATGCCCTTTTTGTTGTAGAACAGGGAAAACAATTAGGAATTAAAGTTATCACCGATGAAACTGACGTTAAAAAACTCGCTGAAAAAAACAGGCTTTCCATTGAAGAAGCCGGGAGAAAAGCACGATACCTGTTTCTTGAAAAAACAGCAATAAAAGAAAACATAAAAATTATTGCAACAGGACACACCAGAGATGATCTGGCCGAAACCATAATAATGCGCTTACTTCGCGGATGCGGTACGATAGGTTTGCTTGGAATTCCGCCGGTAAGAAGCCAAAACAAACTGACAATAATACGTCCTCTCATTGAACTAACGCGCAAAGATATAATGAATTACCTGGATAATCATAAGATTCCATACAGGGTTGATACGTCTAACCTTGACAATCGTTTCTTAAGAAACCGTATACGAAATGATCTTCTGCCGTTCCTTGAAAATGATTTCAATCCTAAAGCGCGGGAAGTTCTTATAAACCTATCAAAAATACTTGATTCAGAAACAGATTTCTTTGAACAAACACTACAGCCTATCTACAAGCAAATGGTTGAAAAGCGCCAACGACACTACACCCTGAATATTTCTGAGTTTAAAGCTATTCACGAAGCACTTCAAAGATCTATCCTGCGCAGAATGATAATGGACACAAAAGGCAACCTGCTTGGAATAACCTACAATCACATAGAAGACTTAATGGATTTAATCTTTCTTAAACCATCAGGACGCCAAATACATCTTCCAGATGATATAACAGCTGTAAAAGAATATAATCTGATTCTTCTTTCACGCGGAGAATATTCAAAACCTGTAGTTGAAGGCGGTCCTGTTGAAATACCAGGTACAACAAAATTTGACATACCAAGAATGGAAGTAATTACTGAAATATTAACAACCGAAACAATTGAAATATCAAAACTTGCTAAACATGCAGGCAAATTATCAAGAACATGGAATGACCCAAATCACAACGGCATAAGTGAATTTGAAGAATTCTTTGACGCAGACCGTATTGGGGAAATAATATTCTTCCGTTCACGTAGTAAAGGTGACAGATTCACGCCTATAGGTTTTGAAGGAAGCAAAAAAATAAAAGACATCTTGATAGATGAAAAAATATCTCCAAGATTCAGAGAAACCATCCCCATCTTGACAACAGCAAACGAAATTGCATGGATAGTAGGATATCGTATTTCTGAATATTTTAAAATCCTTGAAACATCAAAACGGGTATTACGAATCAAGGTCCGTTTTTTCCATTGACAAAAAAAAAAACTGGTGATAGTTTTCCCCCTGCAAAAACGGAAAAGGAAATATGGAATTCATCATAGAAATCACTGAAACCGACAACGGTTCCTGCAGCGCTAAATGTCCTGAATTAGGTCTTTTCGCAAATGGAACAACGATGGAATCAGCGTTAAACAAAATAAAAAACATGATAGTCCTGTTAACATCACAGGACCATGCCATAGATGAGTTCGGACACACAAATGCTAATACATCATTTATAAGAGAACACAGTAACAAAATACATTAGAATATAGATTAAAGGCTCCTCGGTAGCTCAATGGTAGAGCGGGTGGCTGTTAACCACTAGGTTGTAAGTTCGAGTCTTACCCGAGGAGCCAAATTGTACGGGATAGCCCTTTAGCAAAGATGCTGAAGGGCTTTCTCATTGCAGGAGAAAGACTTGCGTCATTTAGAGTGTAGTTCGAAGCTATAAAACGTAAGATTATTGCCTTATTAATACCATCTGCCCTAACATACTGTTTATGTAAGCGTTTAGAGAGTTCGAGGGTTTGCCTTCCAGTTTCAAAGTAATCACGATTTTCTTTTTCAGCATAAGAAACCGCTATAGTAAGTTCAGCAATAGTACTTTTAAACTCAGCTTCTTTTGATTTAAACATACCATCTTCAATTTCACCGTCTAACTTCATATCATATAACTTGCTTAACCTTGCATTAAGAAGGGCTAATTCGCCTTTTAAACGCTTTATTTTGACTTCCTGCACCCTGAACCTGTCCTTGCTTATTTCTTTTATTCCCTGGGCAATCCAATCAGCCATATCTTCAGGTAGAGTCACGGATTCAACAATATTTTCAAATTGCTTTTCGATATAACTGTTCTTGTAATACTTATTTGAACCATGTCTTCCTTTTGAAAAAGTACAATGATAATAATCATATACTTTACCGCTTGTCTTTGTTTTACGTTCACCAATTACCTTGCACCCACATTCACCGCAAGTAATTAAATTGTTGAAGTGAAAAAGATGTTTCTGTTTATGTATTAATGGTTTGCCTGTTAACAGCTGTTGTACCTTATCAAAAAGCTCTTTGGATATAATTGGTTTATGTGACCCCATGTAAAGTTTTCCCAACCAGATAAAACCTCCATAATAAAAGGGATTATGCAAAACATGTGCAATCTTACTCTTGGAAGAACTTTCTAAGCCTCTATGCCGCATCTCGTGCCGTAAAGACTCTAAAGAATAGTTACCGGTCGCATAAAGTTCAAAGCATTGCCTAATTAGATGTGCAGTTTCGTGATCTAAATCTATTAACTTTGTAACCTTGTTATTAATATATCCAATAGGCGCAAATGAAGGATAAAAACCCTGTTCAGCCTTTTCAAGTAACCCCATGCTTGTTTTCTTTGAAATATCATTAGACATCTTTTTAGCAACTGCAACCTCAATATCAAGCATAAATTCATCATCAGAACCGGAGGCTTTATCTATGATTTTATTATTGCGCGAAAAATGTATTGTTTTATTATACTCCCTAATCAAAGTATAAATTCTTATCTTATCATAATCATTACGCGTCATACGGTCAGTAACATCAAAAATAATATGTTTTACTTTTTCATTACGCTTCGCATATTCAAGCATTTCTGAAAAAGCTTCCCTGTCCTGTTTCCATGCAGATTCAGAAACCTTCCAGGATTTGCAAATAGCAAAACCCTTTTTTAACGCATACTCATAGCCAAGTTTCTCCTGCGCATCCAGAGAATAACCGTCCTGCTCTTGTGCTTTACTCGATACACGCGTATAAAGTATGGCCTTATTCATCAAAGGCATGCTCCTTTAGAAGTTTCTCAATATGAAATGTCTGAATTTTATTAGGTTTTGTTCTGCCGTTAAACCAACGATTAACTGTTGCAAAAGACACACCAAGCATTCCCGCAAGTTTTTTCTGTGAAACTCGATTTTCCAAACGATATAGTTCAAGTCTTTCCAATATATTCATAATATAACATAATATAACATTTTATGTTTATTTCAAGTCTTATTAAAGTAATTCCTGTTTTGGAAGGCGAGCCAATATTTCTTCGAGTTTTTCATCTGTACTTTTCTTTTCACTTGTTCCAATTTCCTTAATAATTTTACCTTGAGTGTGTGTTTCTATATATCCATAACTGGTAAAAGTAGTTGAAGGAGACTCATGCCCTAAATTCTGACTCCAGGCTTTAAAATCCTCAGCCGATTTGCAAAGTCTCTCCCCTAAGCGTGTTATGGTATTTCTAAAGCAATGCGGGCTATAGTAAGAAAGCCCTGCATTTATAAATTCTACTTTAAATATTTTTCTGATCTGATTGGCCGATTGCCAATGAACAGGCTCTAAACCTGAAGCCGTAAAACAGTTTTCACTTGATACAGTTAGTCTTGTCCTGGGAAAAAGTGGTGCCTCTTCATCAAAAAACAATTCTTTTTTTAAATACAATATCCAATCTACAACTATTTGTTCAATATCACCCCCCACAGGGAAGAAATAAGTATAAATAGTTTTACTAAACTTAGTTTTAACCTGATCCGGCATTTGCTTAACAATCTTCTCCTCAACATCAATATGCTTGATTTTTAATGAAGCAATAGCACCATCCCTTACTCCAGTTAGAATAGTAAATGCTATAAGAGCCCTATTCCGCTTTTCAATATCTGTTTTATAAGGCATGCAGTTGAGTACTTTTCTTATTTGATCTATTGTAGGAACCTTAGGCTGTTTTTTTGATTTAGCAATCCTGGTATCCTTCTCAGAAAGATTCAAATATTCAATATCCCTAATATCGATATTCTTATATCCGGGCTGATATGCCACCCATCCAAAAAAATCTTTTAAGTTTCTTACTGTTGATAACAAGGTTGATTTACTCAAATAATCTTTCGAAGCAACACCTTTTGTTTGAGAAAAGCTTTTTTTAAATCCAACGGCCTGACGCTTGTTAAATGTCTTAAAATCTTTATAATCAGTATATTTCTCATACCGGTCTATTGCCTTTCTTATATTGTCTACTGTAGCAATACTTTTCTGCCGTGCTTCTCTTTGATATTCAAAATATTCTCTTTTTATTCTTTCATTTTTTGCGTTGTATTTAATCATATCTTTTCACCTCTACTTCTTGTCAGTGTTTACGAGACAATCAACAGACTAAGATAAGTCTTAATATTGCCTCTTATTCACCATAAATATTTTTTTATACTCTTCTAACTTCGCAGGCTTAATAAACTTAAAGATTTTTGTCTTACATATCGAACAAAAAGCTTGTAACTGAATCTGTCTTTTATTGATAAAAATTAATTCAACAGTTCCAGATAATGGTTTCCTGGGCAAATGACATTTACAGCAATACATTTCAGTTTGCTCGCATTTCTTCTTATGTTGTTTCTGGCGAGTTTTAATAAAGGCCACCAAATCAGCCCCTTTTACCAAAAAAGGTTTTCTATCATCAATTTTCATAAGACCTTCTTTGTACAACGTTTGAACAGTTCTTTTATGTATAGAAAACAATTCAGCTATTTCATTTGTGGAGTAACACAATGTTTTCTTAATTAGTCCAACATTAAACTTTCGCCTGATCTTCATGTCCTTCCAATTCCATAATGAGTTTATACAGACCAATGGTGTTTTCAGCTATTTCACGAGCATCTTCGAAAGTAAGAACCTCTGGATAGTATGGTTTCCATACTTCAATAGTTTGTTTGAGATATTTGTCTGAAAACTTCGCCATTATTAAATGTCCTTTTACCCTAAAATGGCGAAATTTCACTAAATTGTGGATTTGTACGGAAATATGAACCAAAAAAAATCAGATTTTTTTTTAATAAGACAACGAAATTCACGGGAAAAGGTTGTTTTCCCGGTTAGAGAATTATCAATACGGTATAAGTTTGATTTTAATGCGGTAAGATTTTTCTTTATGATAAGGATAAAAAGGATCTGAATGAATATTAAAAAACAACTGCAGTTTCTTTGAAAGTAACTGCTTTTGCTTTTTGAGTTTTGAGTTGGCTTCAGTATCTTCCCAATCAATACAACCGTTACTATTGGCTAATAACTCTAATAACAACCATTGCTTGTTAGGTAGACGAGTATTCTTGTTTTCAAAACCCATTTCTACAAAATTAAATCTATCTTTATAATCAGCAGCTGAAATCTTTACATAATGGCCATCTAAAAAATTAATAGCAATATCCTCCCAACTGCATTGTATTGGAAACTGAATCTTATTGCTTGTATCTGTATTACTATTTTGTTTCTCTATTTCAAGAAGAAAATTTAGAAAGATTTTTGCATTTATCTCAATATCTACACACGGTTCAGGTATGTAGTCATAGTTATGTACAAATGATTCAAAAACGTGATTATGCAATAGGTAAAATAAAATATTGATATCTTCTGGAGCTTTAAATTTCATTTTTGTATTTGATGAAAGCTCAAATTCACAATATATTTCTTTAAGGAAATCATGAATGACCTCCCTTTTCATAAAACTCAAATCATCAAAACAAATCTCTTTTTGACGACACCAAGCAAAATATATATTTTCAAAACAATCCTTCACCTCAAATGTTAATACATGCTGTCTCTTTTGTGTATTTTGCTCAGAGTTATAAGCAACAATTATTCCATCTTTTTCAAGTTCATGAAATATATGTCGAATACTTTGAGGATGATAATTTACTAACTCATCTGGAACAGTTGTCATTTTGGAAAAATCCCAAAAAGTATATCCCAAATATCTATTTGGTATTTTATTTATTGCGGTTAAAACTGCATCTCTAAGTCTTAACTCTTTGTAACTCATGGATATTATATTCATATTACTAATCTATTAGTGTTAAACAGGACAGTTATTATTCAACTTTTGTAGATTTTGCCCACCTTTTCTCAAAATTATCATACTGTAATATAATATCATTAACACTATTAATCTGTGTATCCTTACTACCAAGATCCTTGAATGAATGACCGAAATGATAAGCTTTATTTCCATCCAATAATATGTACCGATCATGAATCTTCCCCTCGTCCGTAATCCGAAGCTCAATGCCCGGATTCTTCTCTCGAATTGCCTTATATGTAGTAAAAACTGTTTTTGATGTTTTGTTGGAAGAAATCAAACGTGCTTTAATACAAGGAGTCAAGTCTACTATCAAGTCAAAAATATTACACCCTAAGTAGGCATCAATAATGCAAAGTTCTGTCCTTGCCTCCTGAACTATGTCCCGAAGTATACGATCAGCTTTGTACTTTTCATCCGCATTAATAATTATTTGTTTTTGATCAATAGTGGCAGTCCTTATAATAGGCTGGTTTTCCCATTCTTTTTGAGCATTTTTCATTGATAAATAAGATTCCACACCGTATTCGGTAAACTTTACTTTATTTCCATCAGGCGACTGACTAAGGATATTTTTCGAGATCAAAGAAGAAACCATTTGTTTAGCATCGCTACAATGCAACTTAAGCATATCAAGCGCAATAGTACTAATGTAATGTGATTTCTTAAAAGAATATGGCTTATCGAAATAAACATTTATTAGCCAAAATTTCCTTTTTGTTAACCCCTCCATAATCAAATTCCATTAACTACCAGGTTATTATTGCTTGAATTTTTGATTCCTTTTAACGGCTTAAGAAGAAATCATTCGACAAATAATCGTTCTCTAAATCTCAACAGTCTATATTTCTCATAAAGCTGCATTATTGTAAATATTGAAAGGGCAAGAGAGCAAATTCCGTTTAAAAGAATGATAACTACAGCAATACTGTGTCTAAACCAATGCTCTTGTTGATAATCTGCAAGAATTTCTTTTGCATCGTCAACATCTATTTCGCCACACTTGTATGTAGGTGCAAGAATATTTCTTTTAAAATTCAACTCATCAGTAAAATAGATTTTATCTGCAAATTTTGAAATACCAAATAAATCATTAGAACCTCTTAGTGTTATCAAAAATAGTACGATACCAAATGCTACAGCAATTGTCTTTTCAAGATAAATAAACAATTTCATAGTAAGCACTCCTCGAGTCAAAGGAACTTAATAAACTACTAATTTATTATTCAACTCATTTTATGCAACAATGAACCACATTAATTTTTTCTAAGAAAATTCATAAATCAAATTTTGAACAATGATAACTTCAAAAGTCTTTTATCCATCAATATGATCTATCTTATTCCAACCAGGGATAGGTTCTTTTGGTTTTTTCTGTTCTTCTATGAACTCTTTTTCCTGCTTCTCCATTTGATCAACCCAGCCCTCTTCAATCGGGAGAGGAATTTCTCTTCCAGTTATTTTATATAAAAGAACTTTATACCAAGGTAATTTTGTAACAATTTTAATTTCATTCACTCCTACTTGGCGTAGAGCGTCATAAAAAGGAACAAAACCTTCCGTTTTTTGGCTTTCTGGAGTATCCTCTGGTTCCGGGTTTTCACACTCATCCCATTTTTTAGAAGAATTCTGTTTCATAAACAACCTTAATTTATTTTCTTTTTCTATTTTCCCCATCTTACTCATGAATGTATATTATTGGGCATCCAAAACAACAATTCAATACTTATTTTGGTGGGTATTATTATCTAAAAAGACATCTAATGCCAAGCAGATAGCTATGTAGTATTTTTTTACAACTTCTCTTTCAACAACAGAAAAGCATCCGACTCAGTCACCAACCAGTTGCGAAAGTCGTCCAATACGGGAGCCAAAAATATTTAACGAACTAGATTGGGCTTTCCAGTTTGGTTCGTTTTTTATTGAGCCAGCTTCGCCCACAAGGGGCACACCCGCACAATTCCTTATAAGTGCGGGGTGTTACTTTTTTATACCAGTTTTTTGGCCTTTATTATTAAATCCGCGGCCTTCTTGCGTAACATTGCAATGAAATGGCAATTCTTACAGTCTAAATTTTCGCTCTTATGATCCGGGCAAGAAAGCAGAACCGCTACTTCTTTTTGGAGCTCTTCAGCAAATTTTGCTTTCTCCTGTATCTCTTTATTTGTATTAATTTTATTTGTAAGTCCCTTCATTATTGGTTCTTGTTTCTGAAATGTTGGACAATTTATTTTTGCTTCTCCTTCATGTTCATGCATATTTTCCCTCCCTCATAGCAAATCTCCCAAAGGACCTAAATTTATATTCAACTCTTCGTCTTTAAGACCGAAAATTTCTTTTAATTCCTTCATCTTTTTCTCCAGATTCATTAGAGTTTCACCGATTTTTTCTATTTCTTCATCCGAAAGAGAACCTCCGTCTACCCTTTTTATCGCCTGTTTTTCCAAAAGTTTTCTAATCAACTCTACAAGTGTGAGAACAAGTTTTGCCAACCCTTTCTCCACATTTTTAGGGTCAATATTGATCTTTTCGGGATTGGCATTTTTAACTTCCTCTAGCTCTTTAACTGTTATGACTACGGACGGTTTATTCATGTTGGCTCCTGCATAGGTCCTTCAATAGGCGCTCCTCTTAAGCGCTCCATGGTTTCCACCGAACTAAGCATAACTTTTAAGCCTATATATATGAGATCCACGTCGGCTACGGAAATGACTATATCACCTGATATAACCACTCCCTTATCCAGAACCCTGTCTAAAATTTCTAAAAGAGTCACATCTTTTGATTTTGTAACTATATTATCCATTTTATACCTGTTCCTTTGGTAAATCACAAAAATTATATGGCGGCCATGGGCCGGTCCAATCAAATACGAACCCTTTGGAAGCATACTTAGTTTTTAGATATCCTAATATGCCGCCGCATTCTTTTACCCTCTCTTTATTTATTAGAAAGGCGGCGTTTAAAACCATACTGTCCTTCCTCTCAGTTACCTCTTTGGGTAATATTTTATTAATCTTTGTTTCTAGACTTATTTTTATAAATTGCTCAAAACTATCTTGTGTATATCCAGAAATTACTTCATTTATAACATTTTTTATAAGCTCATTTTTTTTCTTCTTTAAAAGATGCGCCTTACCCGGAGAAGAAGAGCTGATCTCTTTATCTATCTTGGAAATCTCATCATTTTCTAACGTTAGAGATCCCTTTAATTTTTCTATATCGCAGTAAATCTTAATACCCCACTCCTCTTTTCCTTCTAAATTCGCAATTATTTTTTTATATTCTTCGTTATGCTCTTTAAGTAATTTTTCTACATTCTCTCCGGATTCAAAAATTGTCCCAAATTTAAAAGGCAGGACTGTTGTCTTCTCCATAATTTCTTCGATTATCCTCTCATGCAGTCGGATTCTTTTTTCTACCCATTCCATATTAGCCAAGTTCTTCTTTAGATTATCTTCACTAAACTCATCTTTGGACACTTTACTAACAACCGCATAGGTATCTTGAAAATAAATTGGGCAGATTTCGGCGCCTATATCTTCAAGGTTACTGCGGTTTGGTTTTGTCCTTGTGACATAATACAAATAAATAAGGTCCATTATTCACTCTGTCCCAGCTGGTCTTTTCGTCCATAAGATTCAACTTCCAGCTTGTTATTCAATTTAACCTCATAGAAATTCCTATCCTGCACTTTAGTGTTTAGCCCAAGAGCTTTTATGAAAGAACTCGCTTCATAAACCTCTGCCTCAGTATCCCAACTTTCATCGGCCTTGGTCACCTTAGTAACCTTTACCTCTTTTACATTAAGTGTGGCTTTTAAAAAATCGCTTACAGTTTTTCCAACGTGGGTTATATCAGTCATATTCATACCCCTTTTCTTTTGCTTTTTTAATATCGTCTAACCGGTCTAAAAGTTCTTTTTCCTGAGTGTTATATTCTTTTTCAGTTATTTCATCCATCTCAAAGCGCATCTGTAATTGCATGAGTTTTTCTTTTATTAGTCCTTCATCAGAAAACTCCTTTTCTATAACCTCATTAATCTTTTTGCCTACCCAAATTACACCATTTAATGGCGCAAGCAATATATTGTCAATTAAGAACATTTAGTATCCTCCTGTTTCAATTATTAGATTAACAAAATTAAACGGCGGCAATGTTCCTACATACTTAAATTTTAGTGTATCACCGTATTTTGCGCCAAGCTCATCAACCTTTTGGTCAAATTCTGTTTCTCTCTGTTTCTCCACCAAAAAGGCGGCATTGACAATCATTTTTTCGCCATACGTATTATTGGTCTTGGTTTCTATTGCCAACGGAGAAAGAGCGCTTAAGATATCATCCTTATAGATCTCCCTTTCTTCTCCTAAAGCATTTTCCACCATTCTGCCTATCTCTACACGTTCGTAATATGTCTTATCGGCAGGCAGATCTTTAAGCTTCTCTTTTAATCTTTTTATATCTTTATGTTTTTCTACAATATCGCCATAAACGGCATCCGCGTTAAATACTGCTTTTAGACCGAGTTCTTTTTTACCCTCTATTTTCGTCAGCATATCCTTGAATTTACCATATCCCTTTTCTAAAATGGTTTTCACTGTCTTTTCGTCTTTGGCGATTGTACAAAATCTCACAGGTAAAATCGTATACTCTTTCATCACTTCTTCGATCGCCTTTTCATGAGCGATCATATTTTCTCTGGATACGGAATAAGCCACAATGGGCGAATTGCTTACTACAGCGGCGATATCGCTATAAACGACAGCATATATCTCATCATCTCTCCCGCCGATTCCAAGCGATTTGAAAGTTTTTGTTCCGCCCGGCAAATCCGCGGCCGCCATTATACAATAAATATATTTACCTTCTTTCACAGATGTTTCCACCCCGCACCTTCTCCTTTATTCAAAATCTGTCTTTATTTTAACCGCTTCCCGCGTCTCTTCGTCCCTCTTTCCCTGTACCGCCCTTATTTCTCTAACGGGTATCTTCAAACCCTTTACTGTCTTTTTTAGCTCGCCGCTGATTTCTCTGGCTACTTCGTCAGCAATCTGCTTAATTAAATTTTTGTCTATCTTTGGATCCTCTTCCTGAAGAAGCGTTTTTATTCCTTCTTTTGCCAAAGAATAATGT
>JAVCCS010000198.1 GCA_030765365.1 Candidatus Theseobacter exili | reverse complement strand
CTACAATCAGGCTTCTAGGATGTATATCCATTATTCAGTTAAAACTCCGAGTTTAATAAGTAAAGAGAGTTTTTTATTTATTTGTAAAAACAGAGTTGAGTAATGAATCTAAATAATATAGCTGTTGTTCTTTCTGCGCCATATTTAAATTAATTTCGCTGTAGAATCTTTTTCTTCAGGATTATTTTGGGAAGTCAATTTATAAGCAACAGAAGAAATTGCAAGACATAGGATGAGTAGTTTGCCCGAAACATAGCTGATGAATAACATGTAAAATAACAGGGCAATAAAGGATACTAAATAGGCCTGGATGATAGATGCGAGCTGTCTATCATTATTGCACATTGCTTTTTTAAATGCAGAGTAGAAGTTGTGAAGAGAAACAAATATAATCAGCAAATAAAAGAAAAGCCCTATAATACCTGTGCCGGTCAGAACTTCTAAATAGGTGTTATGGGCTGCTCGTTTAAACTGGTTTTCTCTGTATTCTCCTTTTACGATATTTGCAAAATGAAGAGCGTAAGCAGATTTGGAATAATATTGACCAAAGGTGCCGGGACCGTTGCCTATTACCGGGTGTTTTTTAAAAATATCCAATCCAATTTTGAGATAAGCCAAGCGTCTGCTGATTGATCTGTCTGTCCGTACCGCAGTCATATTTTTCTGCCTTTTCCAGTAGGATGCAGGAACAAAAAGAGAAACACTAAGAATTATTATAAAGGTTGCAGAAATCAGTATGCCAGTATGTACGGGTCTGAATTTGTGTTTGTACACAAACAAAAGCAATAATACAGTCATACAGAATGCGACTGCACCGCTTCGTGAATATGTAGAAACAAGGGCTCCTACATTGATAAGCGTAAGAAAAAGAACAAAAAATCTTTTCATTTTGTTTTTTGTTGTGAAGAACATGTGAAAAAGCAGAGGGATACAAAACACTGACATAATTGCCAGCATGTTTGGATCGGTTGTGCCTCCGGTGCTTCTTCTTGTTCCTTCCGTTATGCCTGAGAGAAAAATCGAAATGTTAAAGATCTCTCCTAATAATGCAGTCAATGAACTTAGGGAAATACCGGCAATTAAGACAAGCGGCAGGGTTTTACGAAAGCCGTCTCTCGAAATAAATAATATATTTACGGCAAAGAAAAGGCACCCGAGAAAAACAAGAAAAAGATTAGGCAGAGTTTCTGTGAAGTGACTGGACAATATTGACGCAATTACATTTACTGCAAAGAAAGAAAGAAGCCATGGCCAAAGATTTGAACCCAGTTTTGACAAGCTTCTATCACAAACCAGCGAGTGGATAAATATTAGTAAAATCAGAACCAGAGTTATGATCCAATGTACTTTTAAATAGCTTATTTTTGCTGAAATCACACATAGAGAAGCAAAGGGGATCAAAAAAATAACAGTATAATATCCAAGGTTTGGATAACTTATTAAAAGGAGAACAAAAAGGACAAACAGTCCCGGGATGACTGCTAATACAGGTTTGAATGAGAGGAATAGAAAAATCGAGGAGATAATTACTAATAAAAATAAAAGACAGTATACAAGGTTATTAGCTGCAAATCTTATAGTTTTCAATTAATCTCATTCTTTTCTATTAAGGTTCACAAAAGATTATTATTAATCTCAAAAAAACATTAATCATATTTGGGACCTTTTACGGATGGCTTTATCATACTTTCATTCAAAAAATATTGCATAATCATATAGAAATTCAGCTGTGATTTTGGTTTATATTTAATTACGCACCTGTAATTATAGCCGTTGTCACTAATATCTGACTGTTTGTACACTGTTCCTGTGCAATATGCTGATTTGCATTTTGAATAATTCGGGTTTTTAGTAGAAATCATAGTATTATGCAAATCCAGGTTCAGTAATTCATTATCCGGAAGTTTTGATGGCGAATGTATAAGCATGGCTTCCTCATTAATATTTAGAAGGTCCGCTTTTATTTGAGTATCGTTTCTATAGTTGATATGTACATCCATATTATTTGCTTTCACTCTTTCAAGCGTTCGTTTGTTATGATAATTAAAACCTGAAGCTTTTTTCATGGAGAAAGAATCTGATAATATCATGGCGATCTTCTTGCCTCCTGCTTTTAGTACGGTTATTCCCGTGTAAATAACTATACAGAAATTAAATAGTATTTTTTGTTTTTTGTAGCTGAACTTATTATTAATAATGCTTTGAATTCTTTTAGGTGCACTGTGCGGCAAAAATAACTGCGTATAGCCTATTAAACCGGGTTTTACTGTAAAACGTTTGTCATAGTTCCTAATTTTTCTGCATATTTTTCTGTATACTTCGGGGCGCTGAGGTCTTGGACCGACAAATTCCATATCACCTTTTAAAAGATTTAAAAGCTGAGGGAGTTCATCCAGGCGTGTATCTCGAAGAAACTTGCCCATAGTTATTGTAAGATCATGATGCTCTTTATCAGTAATAATTTGTGCTCCAATTGTTTTTTCAGCGTTTGGAACCATTGTCCTGAATTTGTATATTACGAAAGGTTTTTTGTGCAATCCAAGGCGAATGCCTTTGTAAAAAACAGGCGGACCGGAAGAAATTAGTATGAAAATTGAAAGAAAAATAAAGATTGGGGTAGTAAATATAAGCAGTACAATCGATAGTAAGATAGTTAGAAATGTATCAAACAGGTAAAATTCTTTCAGATATCCACCTGCAGAATAATTGTTGAGTTTTCTTTTATTCATGTCCTGCCAGCATATTGTAATTTCCCCAAAAAAGTTTACAAACCAATGGTCCTATATAATAAAACTAATTATGTTAAAAAATCAAGAGTATTTGGGATTCCTCGCAGAAGGAAAATCAGTTATCGGTTTTTTCATTATCCCAAGATGGGATTGAAAAAATTACCGATAGATCAGTATAACGTAGGACGTCACTTGGTCGTTTAAAAGTGTGATCGAAATACTCCCGCAGAAAACTCAAGCTGCATCCGGTAATAAAACCAATAATCAGGCTTAAGGGAATCAGAATTTTCTTCCTTGGAAATACTGGGCCATCCGATGGAAATGATTCACTTAAAATACTTACATATGTTGAGAGATTTGTTGAGTGCACAGCACTGCTGATTTTTGCTTCCTCCGTTCGTTTTGAGAACGTTTCATATGAAGCACCAAGAAGATCGGCCTCCCTCATAATTGTCTTGGATTCAAGAAATACTTTTTGCAATTCAACATTTTTTTTGTCTATTCCCATAATTTTGGTTTTAATATTCTGAAGTTTATCTTCTATTGTAGCAAGTTGATCCTGAAGATCATTTTTATATGTTTTAGCTTCAGACGAGAGAAGAGAATACATGTTATCAATCTGATTATTAATGTTCTTAACAGCTTTACTGGATGAATTATAGGTTCTCAGTATTGATGCTCTTTCAAAAAGAAGATCCTGCATATTGGAAGTAATATTATTAATAGTTGGATTGTCAATAAAGGATAACATCTGAATGTCATTGTTTTTAATTGCTTTGGACAGAAGATCTATAGTTGATCTTTTATCGATATCATCGTTTTTAAGCAGGCTAAGTTGTTTTTCCAGATCTTTTTTAATCATAAGATTGTTGCTGATTTCAAGGTGCGGGTCAGATACTCCGTTTTTATCAGACCTTTCAAGCAAAGCTTTTTCCTTGTTTTCAAGGCTGTCTTTAAATTTATTTGCTTGTTTGGAAAAAAATGCTGCTGCACCGCTGGGATTGAAGAGTTCCATACGATAAAGATCATACTGTTCAAGAAATGCCTGCAAAAAATCAACAGCATATTGTGGTTTTCTACTAAAATAAGTTATATTTATAACTTTCGAAGCCGGAAGAACTTCAATTTTAAGGTTTTTCTTTACGGCTAGTATTGTTTTTGATTCACTAAAACGGTTTTTAAAAGTACCCGGTACGTTTTTATTATTTGTTTTCTTATCTGATTTATTAAGATAGGCAATAGTCCTTTCTATAACTTCACTGGAAGTTAGTATTTCAATTTCAGAATAAAGATCTTCTTTAGATATTGAAGGATGCATTTTTGTTGGTTGTGCGGTTAAGGATTCCGGGATTCCAGCAACGCGTTTACCTTTAACAAGAATTGAGCCTGTAGCAGAATATACAGGAGGCCAGAGAAAACTCACAAGAACTGCAACAATGAAAAACAGAATGGTTATGAAGAAAATTAGTTTGCGTTGTGCAAAAAAGATACTTATAAGTTCGCGTTTATAATCTTCTGTGTTTAACATTGTCACTCACCTTTTAAAAAAATAATCCAGTATCGTTTTCATTCCCGGCATTATGTAACTCCCAGGAAAACCCAACACCCCAACCTCTGAAGAAAATACTTTGTCTTATATATTCGGCTATCTCAGCAGACTTAGCCAGTCCGGATTTTGGAACAAATACAACGTCATCAGGCATAAGATAGAAAAACTCGCTGTTCTTCTTGAATTTCAGTAAGCTTTCCAAGTTGATCCTTGTAAGGACTACTTTCTTTTCATGCTTTCGTGCAATTATAATACAGTTCAATTGTGCACTTGGAAGTATTCCTCCGGCAAGTGAAAGGGTTTCCATTACCGAAGTAGGTTTGGAAATGCTGTATGAACCGGGCTTGATTACTTCTCCAAGTACATAAATCAAAGAACCGGAATGTTTCTGCAGGAAGAGATCACAATGTAATCCAGGAATCATTTCGTTGTAACGTTCGTTTAAAAGTTTATCAACCTCAGGTATGGTTTTTTTATAAACGAAGAAATCGCCTACCATAGGGAAAGTGACATAACCATCAGGCCGTACAGTGACAAGTCTGCTTAAGCCTCGAGGTGCAGTATGCAGATCTTTTTTCAGTTCTTCAATAGCAGAAAAGAATTCACTCACAACAACGTATAATTCGGGGTTGGTAAGAGTTTTTTCGTACATTTGTTTAAGTTCGGCAGTCAGGTCTCCAACTGTTTTTTGAAGTACATTTACCTGGCCAATGTAAGGCAGAGATATAGTCCCGTCCGGTCTTACATACTGATCCTCAACGTTTAATTCAGGATTGTTGACGAATTTAACAGAAACAACATGCCCGACTCCTAATGTAAATCTATCTCTTGCGACCCATGTTCGTATTTGAAATAGAACATCCAGCACATCGCCTGGTGCAATCCTATATTCAGAAAAGATATCATAGGGATGGGTTTCCTTATCGAATGAGTAAGTGGTTCGATCGAAACTGATTTCTTCCCCAACCGGAAGCCTGCCAACCGTTGAACAACCTGTTAAAAATAAAAGAACAGGTAATATAATAAAAAAATGTTTAAATATTTTCATAAAGCATACTCGGTATATAGTATTTTCTCTTGTTAAGAATTACACCAAGGACATTCCCCCCGGCATTTTCTGCTTTCCTCTTTGCGAGTTGCAAAATTTCCCATCGGGTTTTTTCACACTCAACAACAAAAATAATTCCATCAAAATGTTTTGCAGCTATAGATACATCCGAGGAACCCAGGACAGAGTCACCGTCGAAAATAACATAATCAAAATTGTTTTTCAGCGCACTGAGCTTATTCGCAAAATTTCTGGATTTAAATACCTGTATTGAATTAGGTATTTCTGAGCCGACAGGCATAATTTTTAAATTATCATATTCAGAGTTTCTAATTAGTTCCTGATATTCAATATCAGATCTAAAATAATCAGATAAACCAGGATTTTGCATGATTCCGAATAATTCATGTATCTTTGGAGAATGGAAATTGCAATCAACAAGCAGTACTTTGGCATTGGCTTCGGTGGCTAAAGCATAAGAAAGGTTAATCGAAGAAACAGTTTTTCCACTGGAAGATTGACAGCTGGTGACAAAAATTGACTTAACTTCACTACCTTTTGCTGAGCTTAGTATATTACCTTCAGCAGTGGAGAGTTCTTTGTAGTTTTTATCAAGCAGCGTTTTCAGCTCTCTTGAAAACATTGCGGTTTCTTTTATTTTCGACATCTTTTTCTCCAGCTGCAAAAAATGCATTCACCTGGTTGTAATCTGCCTTATCTACCGCTAATGAAATAGTCTAAAATTGATATATTGCATCAATTGTGATATTGATTTCAATTTATAAAGCAAAAGCAAAAATTGCAACATATATTTTAAAAATATCTTATTTATTTTCGCTTTTTTTGTTTTTTTTGCTTATTTTATGTTTTCTTCAGTAAAACTAATGGTTTGCAAATTCTCTTTACCATCCCTGGAAACGAATACATCCTTGTACTAATAAAAATAATCTGGCAATGTAATTATATCAAAAATGTTATTAATATGGATATGTTATAATAATCAAGAAAGATATGAAAAAAGGGTGCTTCAGTTTTTGGAAAAGTCCTTGACTTTTTTTACTCGTACTAGTACAATATGATAGGATATATATATACGATAGAATACATACATAGATTGTTCCCGATAAAGGCAAACCATCCAAAAGGGTGCGACGCAAAGCTCAAGAGCCTAAATCTTCTTTATCTTTAAGAAGAATGGCAGTCAGCTTCCGAAGAACTGTTTAGAAAATAGTGCTTCATAATGCGGCTTTTTCCTTTTGGGAAAAAGCCTTTTTTATTGGGATAATAAGTTCTGGATTGCAATTTTGCATGACAAAGATTGGCAAATATCCTAACAAAAAAGGATGCGTATCATGAAAGAACAAGTCTTGCGGCGGATTTTCGTTCTGGCTATGATGTTGGGGATATGGCTACTATCTTTATCGGTCGATTATTCAAATGCTGAAGAAATTGAATATGCTAAAGACCGTCTCCTTGTAAAATTTAAGAATTACGTACCCGAAGACAAAGTTGCAATGAAAGGGAACGTCTGGAATGCCGCACTTGAGAGAAGATTTAAGTCAAGCGGGATTTGTGTGTTTAAATTCAATGAAGGTGAATCTATCGAACTAAAAATGCAGACTCTTGCCGCTGATCCGGAAGTGGACTTTGTTGAGCCTGATTATGTAGTTCAGTTTGGGAATACACCGAATGATCCAGACTTTGCAAATTTATGGGGACTCAATAATACAGGACAGAGCGGAGGAACTCTGGATGCTGATATAGACGCTCCTGAAGCATGGGCTGTTTCAACGGGCGAGAATCCTGTCATTGTTGCCGTTATTGATACGGGCGTGGATTATACGCACCCTGATCTTTCAGACAATATGTGGGTCAATCCTCAAGAAATTCCCGATGATGGAATTGACAATGATGGTAACGGTTTTATTGATGATATTTATGGATGGGACTTTTGCAATGACGACAGTGATCCCATGGACGATCATTCACATGGCACACATTGTTCAGGAACTATTGCCGGCGTTGCTAATAATGGGATAGGTGTTGCTGGTGTTTGCTGGAATGCAAAAATAATGGCGCTGAAGTTTCTTAGTGGCGGAGGATCGGGATATACATCCGATGCAATCAAGTGCATAGAATATGCAACACAGAATGGTGCACAAATAATGAGTAATAGCTGGGGGGGAGGGGGATTTTCATCTTCTCTTGAAGCGGCAATTCAGGCTGCGAATGATGCCGGAATCGTTTTTATTGCTGCTGCGGGAAACTCAACGGCAAATACTGATACAAGCCCACATTATCCGTCTTCCTATAGTGTTGATAATGTTGTGTCAGTTGCAGCGACAGACAGGAATGATCAATTAGCGTATTTCTCTAACTATGGTGCTATTACCGTAGATTTAGGTGCTCCCGGTGTATCAATTTACAGTACTGTTCCAGGAAACAGTTATGCATCATACAGTGGTACATCCATGGCAACTCCGCATGTTGCCGGTGCTATAGCTTTGCTTTGGTCCATGGAGCCTGAATTGACGCATTTGCAAGTAATAGACAAACTATACAATACAACAGATCCTGTTTCTGCTCTTAGTGGCAAGACAGTTACCGGAGGAAGACTGAATATTTATAATTCTGCAGACAATGATATTGTTCCTCCTGCAAAGATCAGTGATCTTTCTGTATTTGAATCACATTTCTTTTCTGCAAAATTGAGATTTACTGCAGTTGGGGATGATGGTATTACCGGCAAGGCAACCAGGTATGATGTAAGATATTCAACCAGCCCTATTAATGGGGAAACGTGGAGTAGTGCTTTAAAAGCAATGGGAGTTCCTATCCCGTCTGAGTCCGGATCAGAGGAGTTTGTAGTAGTTAAAGGATTAGACAAGGAAACAACGTATTATTTTGCAATAAAGGCGAAAGATAATGTTGGTAACGAGTCTGAACTATCCAATTGTGCTTCCGGAACAACAGTGAATCCTGTTGTATTCTATGAGGAAAATTTTGAAAATGGAAGCTCTGGATGGACTGTCACCGGAGATAACGTAAATGATCCGCTGTGGCATATAACATCAAATAATCCTATGCAGGGATCATTGAAATCGTTTTATTACGGAATTGAACCGCAAATGAATTATGATACCGGAGAAAACGCAAATTCAGGCTGTCTTATATCTCCACCGATCACAGTAGAAGATATTGAGTCTCCGGTTTTAATGTTTCAATATTATTTGGTTACTGAAAATTTGCCTCCTTTTGACGAAGCTATAATTGAAATAACTGTAGATAATGGCCTGAACTGGATGGTTCTTCAAAAGAAATACTCTACAGACGGTAACTGGGTTACCGAATTTATTGATATATCAGAATATTTTGACGGATACGCAGAATTAATGATTCGTTTTTCCTTTGACACAATGGATAGCGTGTTTAACAGTTTCGAAGGATGGTATGTAGATAATGTTAAGATTTTGGGCATTGGTGAACCTGATGTGGTAATGCCAGGAGCAATCAGCGATTTGTCTATTTCTGAACAGGATCTTCATTCTGTGAAACTGGCTTGGACTGCCGTAGGAGACGACGGAACAAGCGGTAAAGCGTGTTTTTATGATATTCGATGTAGCACCAGCACAATAACTGAGGAAAATTTTTCTATTGCTAATCAGGTTAATCCTGTTCCCTTTCCCGATGAGCCGGGAACAGCTGAAGCGGTAACTGTTAAAGGATTGAATTCTGCAACAACTTATTATTTTGCAATGAGAGTTTTTGATGAGGGAGGGAACTGTTCATTTGTTTCAAATATAGTAACGACCACTACTTTTTCAGGTCCTTCAATGCAGATGAATCCGGAATCTCTACCTGAAATGACTTTGGATTTGGGTTCTTCAGGTTTTCAGAGCATAACTGTGACTAACACGGGAGATATGGATCTAACCGTTATTATGAGGGAAGGTGTTTCTGGTGTCATGACAAGCAGCGTTAATGAACCTAATGCCGTAAAGAACTATGATGAGAATATTCAATATCGTCCAAGTGAGATACTTGTGAAAATGAAAGAGGGTGTATCTCAGTCAGATATATCGGCCTTGCATGATGAATGGGGGACCAGGACGATAGATGTGGTCACATCTTTAAACTTGCATATAATGGAAATCCCTGAGGGTCAGACAGTATATGAAGCAGTAAGCGAAATATCAGAAAATCCATTAGTAGAATATGCCGAGCCCAACTACATTTTGTTTGCCGATATTATTCCAAATGACCCTTACTTCTATAAGTTGTACGGATTGAATAATACTGGCCAAACGGGAGGTTTTGAAGATGCCGACATCGACGCTGTTGAGGCATGGAATATTAACACCGGCGGATCAAATATAATAGTAGCCGTAATTGATACGGGCGTAGATTATACACATCCGGATCTGGCCGCCAATATGTGGAAGAACCAGGGGGAAATTCCTGATAACGGAATTGATGATGACGGGAACGGATTTATCGATGACTACTATGGGTGGGATTTCTGTAATAACGACAATGATCCTATGGATGATCACTCTCATGGAACCCATTGCTCCGGAACAATAGCTGGAGTAGGTAATAATGGCATAGGTGTAGCAGGCGTGTCCTGGGGCGCGAAGATTATGTCGCTTAAGTTCCTGAGTTCCAGTGGATCGGGAAGCTCTTCAAATGCTGTAAAATGTATCGATTATGCGGTGCAAAACGGTGCAAATGTTTTGAGCAATAGCTGGGGTGGAGGCGGTTTTTCTCAAGCTCTTGAAGATGCCATTGAACTGGCAAGGGATAATGGGGTGTTGTTTGTTGCGGCAGCAGGGAATAGCGGAACTGACAATGATGTTTCACCGCACTATCCGTCAAGCTACGAAACAGAAAACGTAATAGCAGTTGCAGCTACAGATTCTAAGGATAATATTGCATATTTTTCCTGTTATGGAGAGGAATCAGTAGATTTGGGTGCCCCCGGTGTATCAATTTACAGTACTACACCCGGCAATACTTACGGCAGTAAGAGCGGGACTTCCATGGCTACTCCGCACGTGGCGGGAGCGGCGGCTTTGATTTGGTCAGAGAATCCGCAGTGGAATTACCAGACAGTAAAAAATCAGCTTATGGTTTGCGGTGATAAAATCAGTGCTTTAGCCGGGAAAACTCAATCGGAGCGCAGAATAAACGTTCTGCAATCATTGACTCCTCCTGAAGTAATACCCCCGAATTCTGTTTCAGATCTAGAAGCTGAGACTGGCGGAGCTTTTTCTGTTCTTATTAAATGGACGGCCACTGGTGATGACGGAATGGAAGGCCGGGCCAGCAAATATGATATAAGATTTTCCACGGAAATGATCACGGCTGATAACTTTGATGAAGCGGGAAAGGTTAAGTTTCCCGGTGAACCGGCACTTCCCGGTCAGGGCGAAGAAATGTTAATAACCGGACTAACTCCTTCCTCTTCATATTTTTTCGCAGTTAAAGTTGTTGATGATTATAATAATAAATCAGGGATTTCCAATGTTGTTAATTGCGGTACAAAAGAAGCCGTTGTTTTTTATACTGATTATATGGAGAAGGATGTTAACTGGGTAGCGACGGGATTATGGAATAATACGGACAGACGTGCTAGCAATGGATCCAGGTCATGGTGCTATGGTGATCCGGATACTGGAAGCTTTCACAATGGAGAGTCAGCTTTTGCTACTCTAACAAGCGGACCAATTGATTTAAGTATTGCGGTAAGCCCGTATCTGAAGTTCTCCTTTTGGAGGCATGTGTTTAATTATTCAGGCTATGATTTTGATAAAGCTACTTGTGAAATATCATCGGACGGAGGCCAAAGCTGGAAAGAACTATGGTCAAAAAGTTCTCGCAACCCATCTCTGAAGCAATGGGTTGACTCCGAGTTGCTTGATATCACAGAGTTTGCGGGTCAAACAGTCCTCGTGAGGTTTACATTTAATGCACTGGGAATTACATCCAGCTATTATGAAGGCGTATACGTAGACGATGTAAAGATAATGGATGAAGACGATTGTGTTCCATGGTTTAGAGTGGATCCTTTCAGTGTAACTGTTGTCCCGTCAGAAACAGAAAGTTTTACAGTTTTTTACAATACTGATACTCTGGAAATTGGTTCATACGACGGTGAAATTGTTCTTGGTACGAATGAAGAAAATCGTAACTACGAACCGATGGCTGTTGTTTTAAATACAGTTTATTCTGATCCGCCTGTTATATCGAATATCTCAGATCAGGACTTAAGTATGAATTCTTTTACTGTATCGTTCACTACCGATAAAGAGACAATAGGCAGAATTGAATACGGACAAACTACAAGTTACGGACAAACCACTTCATTTGAAACAGGTTGCGTTACAGAGCATTTAATATCGGTAGGCGATCTGGAGTATGAAACAACATATCATTACAGAGTTATTGCTCAGGCTGCAAATGGTTCTGAATCAGCATCTGAAGACCGTATTATTACAACATTGCCGTGGACAGACATTGTGCCGCCTGAGATATCGGGAGTTTCTGTCAGTGCGATTAAGGCAAGTTCTGCATTAATTTCATTTGTAACCGATGAACCGGCTACAACAGAATTAGTGTATGGTCCTTCAAATCAATATGGTTTTTCAAAGTCCTCACAGATTTTGTCCGAAGCACACAGTTTTGAGATAGCAGATTTGATTTCTTCAACAAAATATTATTTCAGAATTACTGTGCAGGATTCAAACGGAAATACAAAGACGGGAAATGAGTATTCCTTTCAAACAGCTGTCTTGAGCCCGGTCGAGAATCTGCAGGCTAACCCCGGTAGCAATTCGATTAATTTGACCTGGTCGGCTTCAACAAGCCCTGAGGTAATAGGGTATAAGATCGTATTTAATGGGAGCACCTATAATGTTGGAAATACAACATCTTATACTTTTGAGGAACTAGTGAAAGGACAGGAGTATGTCTTCAGTGTTTCAGCTTTTGACGACAACGAGGATGAAAGTGCAAAAGTTTATGTTACTGGTGTTGCTGATGGACCACCTGTTCTTTCAGCTATTTATGTCAACAACATTACGAATGATTATGCGATGGTATGTATAGAAACTGACGAGCATGTTCAAGTAGATGTTCATTATGGCATGACGCAGGCACTGGGATTGGTGAAGAGGATTACAGTCTTATCAAGCGAGCATTTAGTTGAGCTTACTGGGCTTAATAAAGAATCAGTATACTATTACAAAGTAGTTGTAACTGATGCTTCAGGGAATAGCGTCCAAAGCGGTATTAAAGTTTTTAATACTGAATTATTTGATTCTGAGTCTATTTATTACGTGTCTCTTAAAAAATCAAAATGGGACATTTTAAGTGGAAAAGGAAGTAGAAGAAACAAGTACGATTATACACTTGGGAAAACCGTTTTAAAAATCAAGACTGATGAAAAAAGAAAATTTGTAATTGCTCAGAAAACAAGAGTTAAGAATAAACCGTTTATTTCTTTTCTTATCAAAACAGATGAAATATTTATGGTGAAACTAAAAGTAAAAGGTGCAAACGGCACCTATTATTATATGAATTACATACCTGATTTTAAAAATGATAGCAGTAATAATTTTTATTTTCATACAGGTTACATTGCCGACAATACGTGGCAGCTTTTTGCGAGAAACCTGGATAGGGATCTTTTTAATAAAGCTGGAACGCATTTATATAAGATCAAATGTACTTATTTGTACGGGAAGATAAGGGTTGGAGAAATAAGATTCCTTGAAGAATTCCCAGGAGAAAATAACTTCACATCACCTGATCCGGAATTGACCAACCATGATGCATGTATAAATGTAGCGGGTATTACGGGCGTGGTTATAGATGATGCAAAAGTCAATGGTAAGCCAGCAAATTCATGGGGAAGTGGATTCAGTCTCAATGGGTTAAAAATCTTTTATGGTAAAAATGAAATACAAGCAGTTTCCTATAGGATGAATGGTGCAGTTAAAGAAGCTGTTGCGCTGTCATCTATGACTATAATGCAGGATTCAACAGCTCCAAGATTATTAATTCCGCTTGATGACATATTTATATACAAGGGAAAAGGCAGTACAAAGAAGGCGTACAATTCAACTTTAAAACAGGAAATATTAAAAACTAGAACCAGTAAAGGACTTGGTTTCATTTTAGCATATACAGGCCCGGAAAAGGATCCGAAAAATAAAATAAAGATAACCGGAAAATCAAAAATGGACTTTATCTTAAAAACTAGAGAAAAGTTTCAGATAGACGTAAAAGTTATGTCGTTAAATGGTAAAACTTATACATTAACTTACCAGCCGGGGAAAACGGCTGATACAAGTTCAAGGTGTTATTTTAAAGTCGGCAAGATATATGACAATACATGGAGACACATTATAAGGGATATTGATCAGGATTTGTATGCCAGGAAAGGAACAAATCTTGATTATATAAAGAAAATATATATCCGCGGGAAAGTGGCAATAGGTGACATACAATTCAGCGATGAATAACAGGGTTAGATGTCAACTGGTGCCCGTTTCAAATGTTCAAATTATTTAAAAATACAGGTAAGGTTTAAATGCCCGACCTGTATTTTTTAAATCACAAATATTATTTCCTTTTTTTGAAAGATACTACTGACCTATATGCTTGATTTTTAGACAAGGTGCGTAAACCTTAATGACAAATCATCACTCAATTTTCATCTCAGGGATATATCTCTCAAAATAATCTGCAAGACTTTGATGTCAAATCGCCTTTCCCAAGTTTGCCTAAAGAGCCCTGTGTATTATTTTTTTTAAAAACATTCTTTTTTATTGACACGCAACGCATGGAGGAGGATTATAAGAGAAAACAATTAACAATGACTAAAATGTTTTACTTTACGATTAAAAGGAGGTGAGCAATGAGAATGAAAGGGTACATTGGATTGATGAGTTTTCTTTTGAATGTACTTCATTGTGGTCAGGCAAGCGCATTATCCGAGAACAATATATTGCTTAATCCAGGGTTCGAAAAAGGTGAAGAGTCCTGGTACAACTGGTGCGTTGGTGAAAATGCAGGAGAAATAACTAATGAAATTACACATTCTGGCCAGCAGTCTGCAAAGAGAAAGATTACAGGAAAGGGTATGGGGTGTTTCGGACAGGTTAAAAAAGTTGAACCTGGAGATACCATAAAATTTAGAGCGTGGATAAAAAGTCCTCAGGATAGTGCATTGACAAAGGGAGCTCAGGTATATCTGAGGATTGAATTCTGGGGTAATGAAAAGCCGCTTAAGACGGGACATAAAGAGAGCTTGAGAATAGAAAACGCATCAAAAACATGGGAAAAAATCGAGGTTGAGGCGGTTGTTCCTATAGGTGCACAAGAAGCACGGTTGCTTGCATATAGTGTAGGTCATAATGATACATCAAAAGGGATTGCTTATTTTGATGATATGGCAGCAGAAATAATATAATAAAATGAAAGGAAAGAACATGAAACTAAAGTTGTTAATGGCATTTATTTTGATTGGGATATTTTCTTTTTACGGTTTAACAGAATCAGCAAATGCGGATTTGAATAATGGATTAATCATGCATTATTCTTTTGATTCTGATGAAGGAGGCTCTGTATCAGATCAAAGTACAAGCAGTTATAATGGTACAGTTTTCGGCGCATCATTTGTTAATAACGGCATAAGTGGAGGCGCGTATCATTTTGATGGTGTTGATGATCGGATTATTGTAGGTAATATGGGATATCATTCATCAGGAACCATTTCATTCTGGATGAATGCTGATGTTGTAGAGAATTGGCGGAATCCTTTTTCAACAGAGTATGCAAGCTGGGATGATTGTATGAGATTCGAGGAAAGTTCAACTGGTGAATTCTGTATTGGTGCATTGGGTATGGGTGTGGGACAATTTACACCATCTCTAGAGGCAGATAAATGGTATCACGTTGTTTATGCATGGGACAATGCTAATGGATATGGGTATTTAAACGGAAAGCTGGTTTTTACCACTCCGCATCCTGATCCTGATTCAAGCGTACATCCTAATATTCCCAATAATGCAGCGTACTGGAAAGAACGATCCATGGATTTTAGAAATGTTGTGATTGGAAACGGTTATTCCACTTCTGCAAATAGGCATTGGAAAGGATTAGTGGATGAAGTAAAAATTTATGATCGGGTTTTATTGTCTAACGAGGTTGCCGATCTTCATAGTCAAACGCAAAGTTCATTAATTCTTTATTATACATTTGATGAAGATGAAAGCGGAGTTGTCGTTGATAAAAGTGGTAATGGTAATGACGCTGTAATATATGGTTCTCCAGTAATAGTAAACGGATTATGCGGTAAAGCTTTTGATTTTGATAAGGTTGACTACGTAAAAGCTGCAAGCAATCCTTTAGCCGGAGCTTCCAGCTTCACTATTTCTATGTGGTTCAAAACAGCTGTTCCCACAAACAACTATAAGTTGGCTTCGGGCGCTTACTGGTATGGCGGCAACAATGCTTCCGGATGGATTGTTGGGACTCATTATCCTGAGGGGTGGGGTGATAATCAAATAGGAGGAATTAGAGGTGAACCGGATTGGATAAGGGATGTTGCATTTGTTGCAAATGAGTGGAACCACCTGGTGTTAACTTATGATGGAGATTATGTTAGAGAATATATTAATGGAGTACTTGCTGAAGAGGTTATTGGTACAGGTATTGCGGTTGGAACAGGACGTCCCCTGGAAGTTGGTGCATGGTCGCAGTATTCAGGGTTAAATTACGAAGGTCTTGTGGATGAATTCAGAGTTTATGGAAAAGCATTAACCGAGGGGGAGGTCGTTGCATTATATGAAAAAGTGCAGGTGTCTTCAAGGATGTATGCTTATGTTAAGAGCCTGATTCATCCAGTTTCAGGAATGGCAGTCAGTCGTGATGGTGAAGATTTTACAACAGTTTATAAAAATGCTCTTGCTGCAATTGCATTTATCCATGAAGGTGATTTGGATCTTGCAGAAGAAATATTTGATGTATTTCAGGATTATTATTATGCAAATGAAGAAACCTTTGAAGGTTTTTCACAATGCTGGATTCCCAGTACCGGTCTCCCTAACGGTGCTATACCGAATTATTGGGAAGGAGATAACGCATTTTTACTCCTTGCACTTAACTATTATAGTCAGACGG
>JAVCCS010000223.1 GCA_030765365.1 Candidatus Theseobacter exili | reverse complement strand
TCAATAAATAGTAACTTATGCATAAAAGAAGAAGATTGCCTGCCAAGAGCTTTCTATGTCTGGGATACTGTTTGTCTTAAGAACCGTCATAATCGGCTCAAGACAATCATCGTATATAAAGCCTCTGGGGTCGGGCGTAGAAAAAAGAAGTACAATCCTCAATAAAAGGCCAGAGACGAAAATGATTAAAAAGATCCATTTCCAAATTGTAAATTCTTTGAATTTAATTTTTCAGTTATCTTCATAATAGTGAGATATATTAAAAGTAAATAAGTAACATTGTGACTAAAAGCCACAAAATCACATCGACCAACAAAGCCTTATCAAAAAAAAGAGTTTCTGTTGGATTTTCATAGGTTTCACTGAATTCTACAATGTGAAAGTATCGGAAGATTCCGAAAAGCACAAAGGGTATTGTATATATTAATCTGTTTGTTTCAAACCTTTTCAGTGCGTAATCAGAAAGAGTAAACAAAGAGTAGGAGATAATTGAAGCGGTTGCGCAGATACTTAAGAACTGATCAAGTAACCTAATGTTGTAACTCTGAAGAACAGGTCGGGAGATGTTCTCTGAATCCTTAGCGGATAAAGCAAGCTCGCCTCTTCTTTTAGCAAATCCAAGGAACAATGATAAGAATAATGTCGTTGTTAAGATCCAGGGAGAAGGAGAGATGCTAATTATTACTCCTCCTGCGAGAATGCGTAAGACAAAACCAAAGGAGATGCAAAGAACATCTATTATGGCTATGTGTTTTAAATACAGCGTGTATGAAAGGTTTAAGAGCCAATATATTAAACCTAATAGCAAGAAATATTTATTCAGACAGAAGCTGCCTGTTGCTGCAATGAAAAACAGCACGAAAGATGTAATTACGGCAGCTTTAATAGAGATTTTTCCTGAGGCCAGAGGACGGAGCGCTTTTTTAGGATGTTTTTTATCTTTTTCTAAATCAACAATATCGTTTAGCAAGTATATGCTTGATGAGAAAAAGCAAAAAATAATGAATCCGGTTAGAACGTTAATAAGAACAGGAATTTCTGTAATTTGTTTTGAAAAGAAAAAGGGCGCAACAACAAAAACATTTTTAACCCATTCACGGGGGCGCATATTAAGCAACAGATATTTAAAAGTGCTTTTACTGTTCACCAAAACGTGCCTTTCAAAAAAAGATAATAATTACTGGACGAATAAAGCATACAACAGGAACGCGTTTAAAAATATTCTATAATATGATTCACAAAAATTCTCCATAAATATCATTATAAAATCAATTTATATGATGTTTTGCTTTTATCGCGACAAACTGTAAAAGATCAAAATAATCCGGTTTCTTTAATAAATGTTTGAAATTGAACTTTATAGTGAAACCATTTAGTGGTAATATTTTCAGACCTTTTGTTATTGTTGAGAATAAATGAAATTAATTAAATAGGAGACTTTTTAAATGACAGCAATTATTGATGTTTCAGCAAGGGAAATTTTAGATTCACGCGGAAATCCCACAGTTGAGGTTGATGTTCTTTTGGAATCAGGGGCATTTGGCAGGGCGGCTGTTCCGTCGGGAGCTTCAACGGGAGAGCATGAAGCCGTTGAATTAAGAGACGGCGATAAAGCCAGGTATCTTGGAAAAGGCGTTTTAAAAGCAGTTGCTAATGTTAATGAAGTTATATTTCCTGCAATTGAAGGGATGGACGCGGCCCAGCAGGTTGAGCTTGACAAAGTTCTGATTTCTCTAGATGGAACTCCTAATAAAGCCCGCCTTGGGGCAAATGCAATTCTCGGAGTTTCACTTGCTTGTGCCAAAGCTTCGGCAAATGCGCTTGGTTTGCCATTGTACAGATATATTGGCGGAACAAATGCTAAAGTTTTACCAGTACCGATGATGAATATAATTAATGGCGGTTCGCATTCTGATGCACCAATTGCTTTTCAGGAATTTATGATCAGGCCTGTGGGGGCAACTTCTTTTGCTGAAGCGTTGAGAATGGGAGCAGAGGTTTTTCATAACCTTAAAAAGGTTTTTCATGACAGGGGGCTAAGCACTTCTGTTGGTGATGAGGGAGGTTTTGCTCCATCTTTAAATGGTACTGAAGATGCGCTTAACAGTATTCTTCAAGCAATTGAAACAGCCGGTTATAAACCCGGACAGGACCTAACTATTGCGCTTGATTGTGCTGCTTCAGAATTTTTTGCTGATGGAAAGTATAACTATGCAAAATTTGAGGGCGAGGGAGGAGCGGTTAGAAATTCTTCGGAACAAGCTGAATATCTTGCAGAACTCATTAGCAAATATCCAATTGATACAATAGAAGACGGTATGGATGAAAATGATTGGGATGGATGGAAGATTTTGACAGATTTAATCGGTGATAAATGTCAGTTAGTCGGAGACGATCTTTTTGTAACAAATACACAATTCCTAAAAAAAGGTATTGATATGGGTGTTGCAAACTCAATACTCATTAAGGTTAATCAAATAGGTACGCTTACCGAAACTCTTGATGCGATTGAAATGGCTAAGAAAGCCAGTTATACTTCCGTAGTAAGTCATCGTTCCGGAGAAACAGAAGATACTACTATTTCTGATATAGTTGTTGCTACTAATGCGGGTCAGATTAAAACCGGATCTCTTTCACGGACAGACAGAATCTGTAAGTATAATCAGCTTCTCAGAATAGAGGAGCAGCTGGCAGACTGCGCAATTTACGGAGGATAGTAAGGACTTGAAAAGGTTTACTTCACTTGCAACATGGCTGGTTCTTTTTGCGTTCGGTGTTCTTATAGTTATATACTTCTACTGGCCTAATTTTGTAAAATTACATCGGCTTAGCAAAAGAGAACAAACTTTAAGGACGGAAATCGGACGTTTGGAAAATGAAAACCAGCGTTTGCGGGATCGTATTTTTGCGCTTGAACATGATCCGGTGTATGTTGAAAAGGTTGCGCGTGATGATTTGGGACTAAGCCGTCCGGATGAAGTTATTTATAAGTTTAATGAAAAAGAATTAAAATAATAAAAGTATACTTCCAAGAATAACAAATAAAACGGAAGTGAAGATTTTTATATGGCCAAGTTTGTTTTCCGCAAATTTGGCCATTTTTGTTGAGCTCATTCCTTTGTATGCCAATAAAAAGACAGCAAACAAAGGAACAATGAACATTATGTTGTATAAAATTAGATAAGTGATTCCGTATAGTCTAAGAGCCGGCGCCTTTTGTATTATGGCAACTATCGGAAAATAGATTTGTCCTGTACACGGAAACTCGAAAAGAGCTACCAGCGCACCTGCAAACAGCGGTGCAACAACTTTTATAAAGGGAGACGCTGTTGACCTTATTGCACCATGGACTTTCCTTTTCATTCCGGGAGTTAGCTGGAGAATGATTCGATCCGTTCGGTTCTTCTTAACTTGAAAATAGTCGTACAAACTTAATGCGCCCAGGACATATGCAGCTATACCAAGTATCATGTTAAAGGTTTTTTCAATCCACGGAACGAAAGAAAGGCTTCGAAAAAAACCTGTCAGGCCAAGACCTATTGCCAGGTAACTAATAAAAACTCCGATTGTAAAAACAGAGCCTATTGTAAGAATTTCCTTTCCGGTTCGGCCGCGCAAAGATAAAAATGATACAAGAAAAACTATTGCTGTAAAGGCACATGGATTTATCCCATCAAGAAGCCCTCCTGCAATTACGCTAAGAATGCCCAGACTTTGAAATTTCAGAATTATTGAAGAATAATCTGCATCGTTTCTTTTTGTTTCTGAACTAAAGGGGCTGGATGTTTGATGAGCTAAATTTTCCATTGTTTTCAATAGGCCCTTATTAACAGCCTCGGTTCCATCAAGGAGAATATTTCCTGCAATTACGGTAGGAGGGGGTTTTTTTATCTCGCCAACTATCTTTTCAAGGCTTAGCATGTGTTCAAGGTTCTCTGGATCATGTATTTCTAGAAATACAATTTTGATATCAGGGAATCTATGTTTGGCGACTGGTATCAGTGTTTCCTTGATTGCCTGGCATTCTTCACAGTCATTAGAGTAAAAAAACAATATTTTTTGATCACGGTTTTCTGCATAAGAAAAACCATAAAAGATAATTAGAATGAGTAAAATGCTTGCTAATCTTTTTTTCATAATGTTTATTGTAGCATAATTGTATTAAAATTATGAAGCATCCATAAAGGAAATTATGATATGAGAACAGATATATTTTTCGTTGAAGTTGAACGCTGGGTTACTGGAGCCTTAGGCTTGGGCCATATTGAAGATAAGTGTGTTCTTGTTCCATTTGTTATTCCGGATGAACAGGTTGAAGTTCTTGTAAACAAAAGCCACCCGGACTATCTGGAAGCGGTTCCTCAGACCATTACCAGGGCGCATCCTGAAAGAATTGAACCACCCTGTCCATATTTTGGCTTATGCGGAGGATGTCAGCTGCAGCATGTTTCTTATAAAGCACAGAGAAAAGCAAAGGAGCTAATAGTTAAAGACAATTTCCTGCGCAATGCTTCAATTGAAATAGAACCTTCCTGGGTAAATAAAACACAGGATAATATTTTTGGATACAGAAACAATAACAGGTTTACCTACAGGCGTAACGGAGTTTTGGGATTGACTCAACGCCGCTCACGAAAAGTAGTAGAAACAAAAAAATGTCTTCTCGTTTCCGAAGCCGTTAATAATGATGTATTGCCATGGATAAGGGCTCTTCCTGTTGCACACAAAATTACAATCAGAGAAGATTCCGAAGGAAACATTTTTGTTAATCCAATTGTGCCAAAAAGACATTTAAACCGGTTTAGAGAAGATCTACAGGAAGCTATCCGGCATAATCCGATGCCAAAATGTGTTGCAGGGTTATTTATTAACGGCAAACCTTACAAGGGTATGGATCTTTTGCATTTCAATGTAAGAAATAGGACTCTTCAGGCAAGCATGAATGCTTTTTTTCAGGTTAATCTTGAAGGTGCCGGATATCTTTTGGATGCTGCAAGAGGTTTTTTGAAAACAGAACCGGGCGGTT
>JAVCCS010000209.1 GCA_030765365.1 Candidatus Theseobacter exili | reverse complement strand
CTTTTCTTGCTTCTATCATTTGTTGTTCAGATATTGCCAGTATATTGGGATGTATATTCCCATCCGAGATATGCCCCCATATTGCATAATCAAGTTTTTGTTCATCAAGCTTTTGCCTGCAAATTCCCAGAAGTGCTCTAAATTTCTCAAATGGGACAATTAAATCAAAAGCCACCTTGCTTATTGAATGATCGTAATGATTCTGATTTTCCTTAATAATCTCAGAAACTGTTTCAGGAACCGCTTCTCGAAATTTCCTGAACCGCTCCTGTGTCTCTGTTTCTTCAGGAAATGCAAACTCCAAACTTTCCAGCACGTTATACTCTCGAAAAAGCAGAAAAAGTTTTGCTAGGGGATTGTTTTCAACATCAGGAGTCATACCTTCCCACACTTTTTCAAGGAGTGTTTCTGTTTCTTCATTAATAGCTTCTTTAGATAATTCCATCTCAAAATATATACCAGTCCCAGCAAATGAAGGGATATTGACCCGAAGTTCTTTATTCTTACCCCTTTCCACAAGCAGGTTCAGTGCAGCATTGTCCATGAATTCTATTGCCCGTATATCTATTGCATACGGATCTTTTTCTTGCCAGGTTTTCTTTGAAATCTCACGAACTGTTTCGGCAAAAGAAACCGCTTTCTCTTCGGAGTCAAAAAATGCTATACCGCTCACCTGTGAAAAAGGTAAATCTATTAATTCCAGCTCAATTTCGGAAAAAACACCTAAAGTCCCTTCTGAACCAATAAGTAAATCAATAAGATCTGTCTCTAGCCTGGCAAAATATCCCCCTGATATTTTTCGCAGTTCCGGAACAGAATAATTCGGCAATATAATCTCATATGTATTTCCGCCCGGCCTTTCAATTGAAACTTTCTGGCCTGACCTGAAAACATGTTCACCACGGATAACTTCCAGTATCTCTCCGCTTGCCAAAACCATACGAACTCTCTTAACCCAATCGCGGGTTGTACCATATTTGAATGCGGCAGAGCCAGAAGCATTTGTAGAAATAGTTCCGCCTAAAAAGGCTAAATCATAGGTAGGGGCAGGAGGATAAAACAGACCGTGTTTTCTAACTTCTTTTTGCAGTTCCAATAATGGAAGACCAGGTTCACATACAACGGTTCCTCCGCCTCCTGTCTTCTTTTCTATTTTCTTAATAGTATTCATCTTTTCAGTTGAAAGAATCCAGTCTCCGAAAGGTGTTCCTCCTGCTGTAAGAGATGTCTGTGCTCCTACAGGAAGAACTGTATGGTTTTGCTTCAGGCTATTACGAAGAAAAGCACTTATTTGTGCCTCGGTATCGGGTCGCACTAATCCTTTTGCCCATCCTCCTGGCGTTCTAGCAGAATCTTCAAGATAGCCGGCAAGAATATCCGGATCAGTTATTATTTGAAGCTTTTCAGATTCTTTATTTGGGATTTGTGTTCTTATATTCATTTCCATTTCCATATACTTTAAAAGCAATTTGAGATTAGCATATGTTTAATCATTTTTAACAATTTTCTTCTTACAATATATCCTTTATGGTATAGTTTTTGAAATTTTTTACCTTAGAATTTGAGGAAATATGTATTTAAGAAAACCCAAGTGGATAAGAAGCAACATTAAAACTGACGGGCAACATAAACAGATTCAACGTCTGAATGAAACATTAAAGCTCAATACTGTTTGTACAGAAGCTCTATGCCCTAACCGTTACGAATGCTGGGGGAAAGGACAGGCAACATACTTGATATTGGGAACTGCCTGCACTCGTAACTGCTCTTTTTGTAATGTTACTTTTAGCTCACCTCAAGCAATTAATCCTTCAGAACCTGCAAATGTTGCCAAAGCAATTAAGGAACTCAAATTAAAACATGTAGTAATAACCAGCGTAACACGTGATGACTTGCCGGACGGAGGAGCTTCATGTTTCGCCGATTCTGTAATGAAAATACGTAAAATTTGCCCCGCAACAACAATTGAAATTCTTATTCCTGATTTCCAGGGAGAAATTGCCCCTCTTTTTTGTGTGCTCGAATCTCGTCCAGATGTTCTTGGTCATAATGTTGAAACAGTTCCAAGGTTATACTCAAACCTGAGAAAAGGTGCAGATTATTCACGAAGTCTTGGAGTTATTACTCATGCCAAAACACAAGGTCTTATAACCAAATCAGCGCTAATGCTTGGTCTTGGTGAAACAGAAACTGAAATAATTGATGTCCTGAAAGATCTGCACAAATCCGGATGTGATATTGTTCATCTTGGCCAATATTTGGCTCCATCAAAATATCACACACCTGTAGCAAGGTATTATTCTCCTGAATCTTATCAGCGTTTTGCGCAACTTGCTGAATCTATGGGATTTGCCGCCGTTCAATCCGGTCCCCTTGTTCGCAGTTCATTTGCTTCTGATAAATCCTTTAATAAAGCAAGACAGGCTCTTTTAACCCTTCAAGAGAAAACCGGATAAATATGGTGAAAAAAACAGCTATTATATTTGGAGCAGGACCAGCCGGACTTACCGCAGCCTATGAACTTTGTAAAAACACTGATATTAAACCGATTATTTTTGAAATGACAGGTGATATAGGCGGAATATCAAAAACTGTCAATTATAAGGGTAACAGGATAGATATTGGCGGACACCGTTTTTTTTCTAAATCTGACAGAGTAATGGAGTGGTGGAAAAATATCCTCCCATTACAGGGTATGCCCGATCAAACCGGCAATATAGCTTTTGGACCGGATCCAAGTAAAACAGACAACGTAATGCTTTTTCGCAAAAGAATTTCCAGGATTCTGTTCCTGAGAAAACTTTTTGATTATCCTCTTTCCATGAATTTATATACTGTTAGAAATCTTGGCATATTGAGATTAGTTAAAATTATATTCAGTTATCTGAAAGTCCGTATTTTCCCTTTGAAAACTGAAAAATCATTAGAAGATTTTTTTGTTAACCGATTTGGAAGAGAGCTATTTAATACGTTCTTTAAAGACTACACGGAAAAAGTATGGGGTCTTCCCTGTAATAAACTTATGGCTGACTGGGGCGGCCAAAGAGTCAAAGGTTTATCAATATCAAAAGCAATTGCAGATATTTTTGGCAAAATATTTTTTAGAAAAGATTCTTCTTTATCACAAAAAAACATCGAAACAAGTCTTATTGAACAATTCATGTATCCAAAACTGGGACCTGGCCAACTGTGGGAAGCTGTTGCAGAAATCATAAAAGAAAACGGAGGCGAACTGCATCTTCATCACAAAATAACAGGCATCGAACATTCCGATAAACATGTAGACAGAGTAAAGATTACTGATGAATCCTTAAATAAAACTTTTTCTGTACAAGCAGACTATTTCTTTTCATCAATGCCTGTTTCTGAATTGATTGAAGCAATGGGAGAATCTGTTCCTAATGAAGTACGCCAGGTTGCGAAAGGACTTCTTTATCGTGATTTTATTACCGCGGGATTTTTGATAAAAAAGTTCAGCATAAAGCCTAACAAACAATCGGACTCAATTGTTAATAATATACCGGATAACTGGTTGTATATTCAGGAAAGAGATGTGAAACTCGGAAGGATTCAGGTCTTTAATAACTGGAGCCCCTTTCTTGTAAAAGACCAAAACCTTATCTGGATAGGTCTGGAATATTTTTGTAATGAAGGAGATGAGTTATGGAACAAACCAGATGAAGATTTCCTTAATTTCGCTTCTGCAGAACTGATAAAGATAGATTTTGTTGAAAAAGAAGATATCCTGGATGGTGTTGTACTCAGAGTGCCTAAAACATATCCGGTATATGCTGGCTCATACTCCCGTTTTGACGTTATCAGAAAATATACAGACTTATTTGAAAATATGTTTCTTGTAGGAAGAAATGGCATGCACCGCTACAACAATGCCGACCATTCTATGCTGACTGCAATTACTGCTGTTGAAAATATAATCAATGGCTCTAAATCTAAAGAGAACATCTGGGAAGTAAACACTGAAAAAGATTATCACGAAGAGAAAAACGCTCCAAAGATGACATAGCGTTTTTCATATCAACTATCTGAAAGATACGTTAATACCGCGGAGCTAATGACAGGACGTCATTCGCATTGGATACTTTGATATTTCCTTTTTTATAAACTTTCTTGGTTATATATCCCCCCCTCTATATCTATGGTTTAGTTTAAACCCTTATAGGAAAGGTTCTTCTGGATATACTTTAGAGAACATAATATCAGCCCAGAACTTTGGATAGAGCTTCGACAGTTCATTAAATATTGTACTTCTGATTTTATCAAGATGCTTAATTGTTACATGCTCTTCTTTCAAGTCTAAATATAGGAAAATGTAATGTGTTCTTCCGCTTTTAAGCGACCACACTTGAATGTTTGTCAAGCCGTATTGCTGTATAACAGGCTGTATTTGATCTTTAACCTCGGTTTCAATATCGTTTTCGCTGGAAATCAAAAGCAGTCTTCTAAATTCTGTCATGAATACTTTTAAGGGGACAGGTAAAGCTACAGCGATAATTATGATTACAATTACTGGGTCAACATACGGCAAGATCTGAGTGTATCCCAATTTGACAATAATAATGGCAACTACAAGAGAACCGGCAATTCCCAATGTAAGCAACGTATCTATACGCCAGGTTCTTATTTCCAGATTGAGAATGCTTGAGTTTGTCTCTTTTTCGCATTGTTTAAGAAGAAGGATTATTACGGAGTAGATAAGCAGGCATATAAGAATATAGAGGGTTGTCATGTTCAGGGGTATTATTCTGCCCCCGGTACACAGTTCCTGTATGTTAGTGATTAAAAAAATAGCCAGGAGCATTATCATTACCAAACTTTTTATCAGGTTGAGAAATGGTTCCATGGCCATATATCCAAAAGGCCTGTCCTTTGTTTCAGGGGTTTTTACCAGATCTATTACCTTT
>JAVCCS010000256.1 GCA_030765365.1 Candidatus Theseobacter exili | reverse complement strand
GCGGCATTGGAGATGACTGTGCTGTATTAGCATTAGATAACAACAACTACCAACTATTCACCACTGATACTCTTGTTGATGGAACACACTTTCATACAATCTGGCAAACAGCTTACCAAGTTGGCTGTAAATTGGTTGAAGTAAACGTATCTGATATTCTTGCGATGGGTGGCTATCCAACTTCGGCAGTTATTGCATTAACAATACCTGAACATACAGATGTAAAATGGGTACAGGAGTTATACAAAGGTATCAGTGCTGCATCATCAAGACATAATATGTTTGTAACAGGAGGTGATACCACAAGAGGACCAAACATTGTGTTAACACTTGCGTTACTTGGCAATGTACCTCATAACAGGTTGAAACTCAGATCAACAGCTATACCGGAAGATATTATCTGTGTTACGGGAACTCTCGGGAAAAGTGCTGCTGGTTTAGCTGCTTTTCAAAATAATATTACCGGTAATAAAGATGGTTATCTCTCACCAAAAGCTAGAACTGTGGAAGAAAGCAGTTTAATTAGCAAGTTTGCCAGTGCAATGATTGATATTAGCGATGGACTTGCCAGCGAGATTACACATATATGTACCAGTAGTAATACAGGTTCATTTATTGAAGCAAAAAATATCCCAATATCTGAAGATGTTAAAGCTATAGCAGATAAAATTCGAACTGATCCTCTAGAATGGGCACTTTATGGTGGCGAGGATTACGAACTTCTTTTTACAATTCCAGCAGAATATATTGCCAGTCTTAAAAAGGAATTTTCGGACTTTACTCAAATAGGTAAAATTCTTTCATCTGAGAAAGATATATGCCTCATCGAAAAAGGTAAAATAACAACGGTAAAACCAGGATTTGATCACTTTAAACAGTAATCCGGAAAAAGAAAATTCTCAGGATTACAAAAAAAGCTGGTTAAGCACAGTTATTACTCTTCAATAGAACCTGGAGAAACATTATTTGCCAGAATTCAAGTTGTAAAGAATCTCCTTAGCTAATTTCATTCCGATTCCTGATACTGAAGCAATTTCAAGTGGTTCAGCTTCTTTTAATCTGCGAACAGATCCAAATTTTCTTATTAACCATTTTTTCTTCACAAGTCCTATGCCGGAAATGTCATCAAGAACAGATTCAGCAATTCTTTTCTTTCTTAATTTTCTGTGATACTGAATTGCGAACCTATGGGCTTCATCGCGGATATGCATTAAAAGATGAAGACCAGGTGAATTTTTCTCAAACGGCAAGGGTTCTTTCTGCCCCTGTATAAACACCTCTTCCAACCTTTTAGCCAGGCCGGCAAAAACTATTTCATTTAAACTTAATTCCTTTATAGCTTCCATCGCAGCATTCAGATGTCCTTTTCCTCCATCAATTAAAACTAAATCAGGAAGACTTCCCCTTTCATTACGAATCTTCGCAAATCTTCTAATAATCAGTTCTCTCATCATGGCATAATCATCAATATCATGTACTGTTCTAATACGAAAACGTCTGTAGTATCTCTTGTCAGGCTGCCCATTAATAAAAACAACCATAGAACCTGTAGCCTCTTTCCCTGAAAGATTCGAAATATCAAAAGCTTCTATACGTACAGGAGTTTTTTGCAAATTTAACTTTTTCTGTATTGCCTGCAACTCTGATTCCTTATCTTGCAGAATTTTTTTAAATTTCATTACTGGGCCAGTATGTGTTCCCATCACCGTATTTAATGCATTCAAACTGTCACGAAAACCAGCAGCTTTTTCAAAATCAAGAGCTTCTGAGGCATTTTCCATTTTTTTTCTAAGAACACGCAGTAAGTCTTTTGAACGACCAGCAAGAATCCTTGAAGCCTCAAGGACATGTTCTCTATATTCCTTCTCTGAAATATTACCTATGCAAGGACCTTTACAGTTACCTAATGTAAAATCCAAACAATGCTGACATGTTCTTTGATTAGGTTCCGTAACGGTACATGTACGCAAACCCAGAACCCGGTTAAGCAAATGTACAGTTCGTCTTAATGCTCCGGAATCAGAAAAAGGACCCAAATAGTTAGATCCATCAGGTTTTACAAAACGCGTAATCTCAAGCCGAGGAAATTTATGCTGTTCTGTTATTTTTACCATAGGATAGGTTTTATCATCTTTCAGAAGAACATTGTAACGCGGCCGGAATTCTTTAATATAACGGCATTCAAGAAGGAGTGCCTCCTCTTCAGATTTAAGAACATGCACTTCAATATCCCTGATATGTTCGACAAGCTGCTTTGTTTTTGGATGGTGTTTTGCAATATTTACAAAATATGATTTAACTCGTTTTTTTAACGCTCTGGCTTTTCCAACATAAAGGACTTCACCCATTTCACCTCTCATTAAATATATACCGGGCCTATCAGGAAGTTCGTTTGCAATTTCTTTTAATTTCCTGACCAATAATTCATTCATGCCCAATACCTCTAATAAAAGAATGGATAGAATACTGTGCACTAACCCGAATATTCATATAATATCCGGGCTAACGGATTTGCTTTTTAAAAAATGATCCCTTGATTTCCTGAATTTCCTGTACTTTAAACAAATTACAGCACATTAAATATGTTCCAATTCCAGCCGAGATCGGTATTAATACTTTAATCAATCTGAACCTAAGAGAATCTGCTGGAAACAACATTGACAACAATATCAACAAACCAAAAACAACAACACCCATAATACATGATGAAAAAATTATTTTCTTAAAAGTTTTGAAAACATTACCAAGATTAAACTGCGGGACTCTCTTTTTAAAAAGCTTAACAAGAATCACAAAATTTATGGTCGAAGCTATTGCCGTAGAAAAAGCAAGTCCTGCTTCCTTCATAGGCCACATAAGAATCAAATTTAATGTTAGATTAACTACAATACATATCATTCCTGCCCTCACGGGTGTAACCATATCTTTATGCGAGTAAAAAGCCTGAATAATTACTCTGACAGCTGCGTACATCGTTAAACCGATAGCATAAAAACTTAAAGCCCAGGCAGTTGCTGCACCTGAAAAAGTTCCTGCAGGATTCCATTCAAACAATAAGTGTATTATCTGTCTTGATAGTATGATAAGACCCAAAGAGGCAGGTACCATTACAGAAACAAGAAGCCTCAAAGAATGATCTAATGATCTACAAAAGCCATCTTCATCTTCAAATGATGCATGACGGGAAAGTGTTGGAAGCGCAACTGTAGCTATTGAAATGCCGAATATTCCAAGAGGAAGCTGCATGAGACGATTGCTGTAGAAAAGAACTGAAACAGCACCCTCTCTTAAAAAAAGAGCCAAAAGACGGTCTATTAATACATTAACCTGAAAAACTGCAAGACCGGCAACAGTAGGCACCATAAGCAACATAATTCGAACAACAGCAGGGTCTTTAAAGAAAAATGAAAATCTATACCTAAAACCTTCCTTCCTCAATGCCGGCAATTGAATTGCAAGCTGGATAACACCTCCTAATAAAACTCCAACAGCAACTCCACGTACCTGCCCCTCCAGAGAAGGCCCCATCCAATATGAAAATGTAAATAACGATCCTATCAATACAATATTTAATACTGCAGGTGCAATAGCTGGGGGGAAAAAGTGTCCCAGAGGATTTAAAATACCCATAAACAATCCCAACACACATATAAAAAACATGTATGGAAGCATAATCTGAGTAAGCTGAATAATAAATTTTCCATGAGAAGATAATGGAACGAAATACTCTATTCCCCATAGAAAACTGATTCCGATAATAACAAGAAGTACTAATCCTGATCCCTGTAAGGTAATAACTGAATTTGCCAACTTCCAGGCAGCATTCCTGCCTCTTTTTGTAAGTTCATCTGTAAATACCGGCACAAATGCCGCATTTAGTGCACCTTCGCCAAAAAGCCTTCTAAACAGGTTTGGAACAGTAAAAGCAATAACAAAAGCATCCCATACCCCGGATGTTCCGAAATATCTTGCAAACAGGATATCTCTAATCATACCCAAAACACGGCTTAAAGCAGTTGAAACACTTAATGTCCGCATTGCTTTTACTATGTTTTTTCCCATAAATCATTTTCTCCTGATATTTCAGCATTATACAGAAAAAAAGGCAGAAGCCGAATGACTTCTACCTTTTTCCTTAAAAAACATCTTGGTGCTGGGAGGGGGACTTGAACCCCCACACCCATTACGGGCACTAGCCCCTCAAGCTAGCGTGTCTGCCTATTCCACCACCCCAGCTAATATTCATATTTTTCGGTGAAAGATATATGAAAATTTGTTAAGAGTCAACCAGTATATTTAATCATCATTTAGATTTTTCTTTAACTTCTCACCTAACAAATTATTTATCTTCTGCTCTGCAATTTGGTAAGAAGCCTTAGTATTTCTAAATAAAGCCATATCAGTGTTACCATTAATGCGAAAGCGCCATACCATTCCATGAATTTTGGGGCACCTCTTTCAGCACCTTGTTCTATCAGATCAAAATCAAGCACCAAATTTAACGCTGCAATAATTACAACAAATACACTGAACAAAATCCCGAAAATACCGTTTCCGAAAATTATGGGAATACGAACTCCAAAAAGACTAAGAATAATACTTATTAAATAAAAAACTGCTATGCCTCCAGTTGCAGCTACTACTCCAAGTTTGAACCTTGCAGTCACCCTTATCACTCCTGATTTATAGGCAGCCAGTAAGCAAAAAAGTGTTCCGAAAGTTAGACCAACTGCTTGAATAATAATTCCAGGATACTTTGCATTGAATATTGCAGATATACCGCCCAGGAAAAGCCCCTCCAAAACAGCATAAACAGGAGCTGTAAAACCAGCCCATTGTTTCTTAAATATTGTCACCAGAGCAATAATAAAACCTCCAATTGCCCCAACAAGCATCATAGGTATAATCTGAGCCAGATTGCCGGACTTAATATAGATATTCCAGGTCCATGCTGATGAAAGGAAAACAAAAAGCAACATTAATGCTGTCTTGTTGACTGTTCCCTGGATTGTCATAACCTGATCAGAATCAATTGGCCCAACATTCGCAAATGTCCTTGCAGATAACGCAGGATTAGACGTTTTCATTCAATACCTCCTATTTTCTTTTTCTTCTTGCAACATCTATTGCTTTTTCTGCCCATATCCCCAGCTCATTTTGTACTTCCATAATATCAGCAGGCACCTCAAAGTACTGCATAGAATAAGAGCTTTCACCAAAAGGTTTAAAAGATCCCATTCCCCTTTCTTCATAATCTTTTCTATTTGAATCGTCTACCTTGAAATAAAGCACATCGTCTGCAATCAATGCAAAAAAAACTGAATCGCAATATAAACCTACACCACCAAACATCTTTTTTGAAACAACGTTCTCTACATAGCTTAATTGATCCAAAATATATTCAGTATATCCATCGCTAACAACCATAAAACAACCTTCAATACAAAATTTGCAATCATCTCATAATTGCTTTTTGTGTGACCACGGTGATTTGCGCCTTAATTAAATAATTATATGTCTTTTCGCATACATGCATATACAAATCTCCGTTACCTTTTCCATCAATACCTCTAATATACTATGCTAATCACATAATATCTGTGATTTACTCAACTTAACAGGTAAATTTGTCTCATATTTGTCCGTAATCTGACAATATTTGCAACTTTTTCTTTTTTCAGTAACAACTATATATAACCTGTTGAAATTTATATATCGGCATCTTCAATATCTAGAGTATATTGCGCAAATTAAATTTAAATTTCTTTTTTAATTTAATAATAATGTCCCCTCTATGCTAAAATATAATATATTATTTTTAATAAGAGAATTTTTCATGAATGATAACATACAGAACAATACAGAAAAAACTATACTCATTATTGATGATGAGGAACATATTCTGAAATTATCCGTAAAGATACTATCAAAATACGGCTATAAAGTTATCTCATCTAATAATACTGAAAATGCCCTGACACTTTACAAAAACAACATAGGCCAGATTTCAATTGTTATTCTTGATATGTTTATGCCCGGCATGACCTGGCAACAAACTCTTGGTAAACTGATCGATATCAATTCAAAAATAAAAGTACTACTTTCAAGCGGGTTTTCTGAAGCTATAGAAAAAGAAGAAACTAAAAAATACGGTGCTTTTGGCTTTCTTGCCAAACCTTATTCAATATCTCAGCTAATTGATATTATTGAAAAAGGAGATAGTACTAAATAACAAAATGGCAGCTAATCCAATGATCTTCACCCACCTGTTTCCATCCCGGATCTTTAGTTCTGCATACTGTTTCAGCATATGGACATCTTGGATGGAATCTGCATCCATCTGGTATATTATCGCCAGATGGCACTTCGCCAGAAACTCTAAGTCTTTCCTGATTTTTTTTATCAATTTTAGGTATTGCTGAAATTAATATCTGTGTATATGGATGTTTTTGCAACTTATAAACTGTATCAGACGGACCCATTTCCATAAATCTTCCAAGGTACATTATTGCCACTTTTGTTGCCATATGCTTCACAACAGAAAGATCATGTGAAATAAAAAGATAAGTTAAACCATATTGCTTTTTTAAATCATTAAGCAAGTTTAAAATCTGAGCTTGTATTGATACGTCCAATGCAGATACAGGCTCGTCACAAACGATAAAGCCCGGATGAAGAGTTAAAGCCCTTGCTATTCCAATCCTCTGTCTTTCTCCTCCACTAAACTCGTGAGGATATCTGATTAGCGAATTTTTCTCAAGCCCTACAGCTGAAAGAACTTCAGAAATACGTTCCTTAATCCAGTATTTTCCCTTATTTTTATAATGTTCATTTAGACCTTCGGATAGAATTTCTTGTACACGCATCCTTGAATTCAATGAGCCTGCCGGGTCCTGAAAAACAATTTGCATATTTTTTCTCATTTTTCTCAATTCCCTGCTTCTCATCAATAGCAAATCACATCCCATAAAGCTAACTTTTCCAGAATCTGGTATGGATAAATGCAGTAACATTCTGCCAAGTGTAGTTTTGCCACATCCGGATTCACCTACAAGGCCCATTGTTTCTCCCTCATATATAAGGAAATCAAGGTTATCTACAGCAGTAACGCTGTTATGGCAGTGATTCCAAAAACCGCTTTTTCGTTCAAAACGTTTAACCAGTTTTTCAACTCTAATTATTTCATTTGCCATGAATAGCACCCCAACACGCAACACGATGATCTGTTTTATATTCGTAAAAATCCGGCATTAATTCTCTGCAAACCGGCTCTTCTTCATCACATCGCAAGCAGAATGGACAACCCTCCGGGCGATGTAACGCATCAGGAACTTTCCCAGGAATTGAAGGAAGGAAATCCCCGTAATTTCGATGCAAGTCAGGAACTGACTCAATAAGATGTCTTGTATACGGATGGATAGCTTTTTCGAAAAGATCATCAGTATTAGCTTCTTCAACAGCCTTTCCTGCATACATTACAACAACCTTATCTGCTGTCTGCCTTACAATTCCAAGATTATGAGTAACAAAAAGCACGGCCATTCCGTAACTCTCTTTGAGATATTGAATTAAATCCAATATTTCAGCCTGTATTGTTACATCCAGTGCAGTAGTAGGTTCATCAGCAATCAAAAGCAGCGGTTTGCATGCAACAGCAATAGCTATCATAACCCGTTGACGCATACCTCCACTAATTTGATGTGGATAAAGGTTAATAGATTTATCAGGTTTTGGAAAACGGACATCACGAAGAAGTTCTACAACTCTTGTATCTGCTTCCTTTTTTGATATTTTATTATGACACAACAAAATCTCCCTTATTTGCTGACCTAAAGTCATAAGAGGATTCAGAGAAGTCATTGGTTCTTGAAATACCATCCCAATTTGTCCACCCCTAACCTGTCTTAATTCACGATTACATAGAGATAGAATGTTTTTCCCCTGAAAAAGTATTTTCCCTTTTTCTATTCTTCCGGATGACATTAAAAGTCTTAATATCGACAAACATGTCACACTTTTTCCACAACCGGACTCTCCTACAAGTGCAAGGGTTTGACCTTTTTCTATTTCAAAAGAGATTCCATCAACTGCTTTGACTTTACCACGCTCTGACATAAATACAGTTTTCAGATTTTCAACTTTTAACAAAGGTCCCATTTTAATAATCCCATACGATTTTAACATTAATCATCAGCAGTTTTTGGATCCCAAACATCCCGCAATCCGTCCCCAAGGAAGTTGTAAGCCATAACAGCAGCAAAAATAAATAAACCAGGAATCAATATCCACGGATGAAACTTTATCTGTGCAACATTCATAGCTTCAGACAAAAGATTTCCCCAACTTGGTACTGGATCCTGGATTCCCAGCCCCAACAAACTCAAGCTGGACTCACCAAGAATATATCCGGGAATACTTAATGTAATTGCAACGATTGCATAGCTGAGCGTATTTGGAAGAATATGTCGCACAATCAAATATATATTACCTTTGCCTAAAGCTTTTGCTGCAAGAACATGCTCCCTTGTCTTTAAGGACAGAACCATGCCACGTATAACACGAGCCATCCCAGCCCATCCGATAAAACTCATAATTACAACAATTAATAAGTAAACCTTTAAACTAGAAATATCAGGCGGAAAAGCAGCTCTAAGAGCTAACATTAGAAAGAAACCCGGAATCATAATAATCATTTCACATACACGCATTAAACTCGCATCAACGATACCACCGTAGAACCCTGATATTCCTCCAATTAACATCCCAATACAAAAACTAATTAACGCACCTATTAAACCTATAGAAAGGGAGATTCTTGCTCCATAAATAATTCTACTGAAAAGATCTCGCCCCCGAGCATCTGCTCCAAATAAATAAAAGCGACCTTCTTTCTTTGATAAAGATGTATCAATTCCAAACAGATGCACATTTGTTCTAATAAGCCCTATAAACTTGTATGAATCCCCTCGAACAAATAGTTTTATGGGATAGACAGTATTGCGATCTTCTGAATATACCCTTTGATAAACCTCGTTAAATTTTGAACTTGTTCCATAAATAAAGGGTCTAATTCCAAATTTTCCGTCTGGCCGCACAAAATGAATACCAGTTGGAGGATGATACGATTTTGATCTTTCTTCATTGTCATAGTGGTATGGAGAAACAAATCCTGCAAAAACAGCTGTTAGATAAAGAAGAAAAAGAACAGAAAGTCCTATCATTCCCGAAAGGTGCTTTTTAAATTTTCTAGTTTTGCTCATATAACATTTCCCTTGTATCTTATTCTGGGATCTATCCAAGCCAAAATTAAGTCTGCTATCAAGTTGCCTATTATTAACAAAACTCCTGCAAGAAGAATATTTCCCATTAATAAAAACAAATCCTGTTTTCTGGCAGCTTCCAGCATGATGCTTCCTATACCTGGCCATCCACAAATTATCTCAGTTAATGCTGCACCGCTAAGAAGTCCTGATAACTGATAGCCGAAAAGAGTAATAAGAGGATTTACAGCATTCTTAAGTGCATGCACTCCAATTACTCTTGTTTCAGAAAGTCCTTTTGCTCGAGCAGTTGTAATAAATGGCGATCCAAGGACTTCCAGCATATTGCCACGGCTAAGTCTCAATAGTCCTGCCATTGCAGATGTTCCAAGTACAACTGTCGGTAAAATAAGATGTTTGCCTATATCCAATATTTTCCCAAATAAGGATAAATCTTCATACTTTGCCGATATCATACCGCCAACTGGTAAAATACCTACCCTGGAAGCCATATACAATAAAAGCAGAGCCAGAAAAAAATTAGGAATCGATAAACCAATAAAAGCTATTCCGGAAAAAAACCTGTCTAAAAACTTATTTCGGTTAACTGCACACAAAACACCCATGGGAATAGCAAGTAACCATGCAAATATCATTGCTGAAACAGAAAGAAGCAATGTATTCAATAAACGGCTTTTAAGTACATTCCAGACACTGGCAGACTGGCTAAAGGAGTATCCTAAATTAAGCTTTGCAAGATTAATAAGCCAATATCCATACTGAATAACCGGATTTTTGTCAAAATGATATTTTTGTTCATAGTTTTTCACCGTTTCTTCTGATATCTGTGGATTCATCCTTATTTGATCAAAGTAATTTCCAGGAGCCATCTGAATTATCATGAAGGCTATAAAACTTATAGCAAAAAGAAGGGGAATGGAAATAGCGATGCGGCGAAGGATATAGTGAAACACTACTTTTCCTCTTTTACATAAATTTCTTCCAGGTTATGAAGGAGTCCGCCATAAGCACTTGGCTTCACGTTTCCAAATCGGTTTCGCAATGCCAAAATCCGCTCTGAGAGAACTGTATATATTTGAGGCACTTGACTTGATGCAATCTCCTGCCATTCATCATAAAAAACTTTTCGTTTATCCGGATCAATCTCCTGAACAGCCTTATCAAAAATACTGTCTATTCTGCCTTCCCACTCAGTCTGGGGTTTAGTCTGCCTAGGATTCCAAAGATGCAGTTGCCCGGAAGAATGCCATACATTCCGTCCAAAATGCGGTTCTATTGATCCGGTAAAACCCAGTAATATTGCATCCCAATCATGTGTAGAACTTAATTTTGTAACCAGTGTATTGAATTCCAGATTTCTCAGGTTCACTTTTATACCAGCATTTTCAAGGTCCTTACGTATCATTTCTGTCATTTTTACCCGCTGAGTATTATCGGCATTTGTCATCAGCGTAAACTCTACCTTGTGGCCATGTTTATCTTCATAAAACCCATCTTGATCCTTGTCTATTAAACCAATTGAAGAAAGCATTTCACGCGCTTTTTCAGGGCTATACTCCCATTTCTGAACATTTCCATTATAAAAAAAACCTGCGGAAGGACTCATTGGGCCATATTGAGGTATGCCTAAGCCATTCATTAAAATATCAATCATGGAACTGCGGTCAATCGAATGAGAAATAGCTCGCCTAAATTGTACATTCCTAAACCAATCCAGCTTATAATCTTCAACAAAAGGTTTTCCTGAAGAATCAGTTCCTTCCTTCTGGTTTAGTGCAACGAATGCAGTACCAAAAGCTGGACCAGTTCTATATATTGTAAAATTCCCTTCTTTCTCCTCTGGTTTCAAAATAGGAAAATCAGTTCCTCTTAAACTGTAATAGTCTATCTCGCCCTCTCTAAATTTAAGTAAAACAACATCCATATTCTGTACAATCAAATAGACTATTCTCTCGAGATACGGCAATCTATTCCCTTCAGTATCCTTTCTCCAATATCGAGGATTTCTACTCAATAAAACTCTCTGACCGGGAGAATATAGCTTTAAAGTAAAGGGGCCTGTACCAATTATTTCCGAAACATCCGAACCTAAACCCCATGCCGAATCAAACTCTCCGTCATGTACAATCTTCTCTATTTTATGTTTAGGCAAAATATCCTGTCCCATGGCCATTAAGAAAGGAGCAAATGCAGTTGGAAGCGTAACACTGACAGTATAATCGTCAACTTTATTAACAATAGGAGCTTTCCCTTCAATTGTAAAAATATCACGCGCACTGTTTGGGACTTCAGGATTTAAAATAAGCTCATTGAAAGTAAATACAACATCGTCAGCTGTAAAAGGCTTTCCATCGGACCATTCAACGCCTTTTCTTAAGTGAAAAATCCATATTTTACCCGTCTCGTCAACTTCCCAGCTTTCTGCAAGATTAGGATCAACTTTTGTTGTAAATGGATTAATCCTCGTAAGTCCTTCAAATAATAAATTTGTGACCATGGTCGTTGAAGTTTCCTTGGCCATAATCGGGTTGAAGCTTTTGGGATCAGCAGTTGTTGGAAGAACAAGTGTTCCTCCAACTTTATCTGACAGTTTTTCCTCTTCAGAAAATAAAACGTTATCTATTAATAACCCATTTGCACAAAACAACAAAAAAAGAATTAATAGTAAACTCTTGAAATATTTCATTATTTTCACCTCACAGAAAATATATTCTACACCACTGAATCAAAGAAGGCTATCCTGAAAAACAAAAAAAGGCATCTTGCCAACGCAAGATGCCTTTTATATAAATATTCTACTATCTTACTTTGCAGAAGTATTTTCTTCTGAAGGTATTGAAGAAGGACCTTCAGTCTCAACCGGAGCTGAAGAATTTGTCTTTGGCTGAGACTCTATTTTCTCTTTTTTCACAGATCCAATAGACTGCATTTTCTGAAAAATCTGATTTACAACCTGCTGTGGTTCAACCTTCTTCCTTTCTGGAATTTTATCAACTTTTTCCTCTACAACAACTTCTTCACCTGTTGTTGGATCAATTGTAACAATCTTTTTTGTTATAGATTTCTGCTGCTGCGCCTGTTGCTGAGACTGCTGATTCGCAACTGGAACAGCTTTCTGCTGTCCTTGTGCCTGTGCAGAAGGGGCTCCCTTTTGATTAGCAACACTCTTCATTACAGAAGAGCTTCTTATTGAAGAAATAAATGCTATAGAAAGAGAAGTAAGCATAAAGGCTACCGCCAGAACAGTTGTGGCTTTCTTCATTACATCAGAAGCCTGTGTTCCAAACGCAGACTGAATGCTTCCGGCACCAAAAGTACCTGAAAGCCCTGAACCCTTTCCAGCCTGTAATAATACAGTAACAATCAGGCCAAGACAGGCCACAAGGTGAATAACAATAAGCAATGCGTACATAATATCTCCTAAAATACTAAATGATCAAATATTTTCAAATCGGACAATCCTGGCAAACGGTTCCGGTTTCAAGCTAGCTCCACCCACAAGGGCTCCATCAATATCAGGCTGCGCCATAATCTCATCTACATTATCAGGTTTAACACTGCCGCCATATTGAATTCTCACTTTTTCAGCACAGTCTTTTCCAAAAAGCTTTGCAATCACTGTCCTGATATATTCATGCATTTCATTCGCCTGTTCAGGCGTAGCAGTTCTACCGGTACCTATAGCCCATACAGGTTCATATGCAACTACTGTTTTTACCATTGCCTCTTCTGACAAGCCAGCAAAACAACCCTCAATCTGAGCACTAACAACTTCAGTTTCTCTACCTGATTCGCGTTCTTTAAGAGTTTCCCCTACACAAACGATAGGATTGAGACGATAAAAAAATGCTTTAAGCAACTTCTTATTTATGATAGCGTCCGTTTCTTTAAAATATTGACGCCTTTCAGAATGTCCTAGAATAACATACTGACATCCTGTTTCCTTAATCATTTCACCGCATATTTCTCCAGTATAAGCACCAGGCCCTTCCCATACCATATTCTGCGCACCCATTTCTATCTGTGAACCTTCAATTTCACTCCACACAGCAAAAAGAACAGTAAAAGGGGGACACAAAACAATATCACGGTCAAAAACATCATGCAGATCTCTGCGAAGCCTGCTAGCAAGCTCCCTGGCTTCAACTTTGGTCTTATTCATTTTCCAGTTACCTGCAATAATCGGTCGTCTCATAAAAAACACTCCTTTAATTTTTATCTGTCAGTGCAGCAACGCCCGGCAAAACCTTACCCTCTAAATACTCTAAAGATGCTCCACCGCCTGTTGATACATGAGTAACAAAATCAGCCAGTCCCAACTTGTTTATAGCCGAAACAGAATCTCCTCCGCCAACAATACTGACTGAAGCTGAATCTGCCAAGGCACGAGCAACACCTTCTGTTCCACCAGCAAAATTTGACATCTCGAAAACACCCATAGGCCCGTTCCAAAGAACGGTACAAGCTTTTCGAATTCTATGCGCATACGTCACTATAGTATTTGGGCCAATATCCAACCCCATCCATCCATCAGGAGTCTCTGAATTATCAGTAACCATTCTATTTGCATCATTTTTAAAAGCATCTGCTATAACATGATCTTGCGGAAGAAGAAGTTCAGTATTTTTCTCCTTAGCATCACTTAAGAGTTTCTGGCAAATTTCCAGCTTGTCTTCTTCAACTCTTGATAAACCTACTGCAATATTCTGAGCTTTCAGGAAGGTATAAGCCATAGCTCCTCCAATAAGAAGGCAATCGACTTTATCAAGAAGATTTTCTATAACAGGGATTTTGTCAGATACCTTGGCTCCACCAAGAATTGCAATAAAAGGTTTTTTTGGCTTTTCAACAACACCGCTCAGATACCTTATTTCCTTTTCAAGAAGATACCCGGCTGCGCTCTCAGCAATATAATGCGTTACTCCTACCATTGAAGCATGAGCTCTGTGTGCAGTTCCAAAAGCATCATCAATATATATATCAGCCGAAGAAGCCAGTTCCTTGGCAAAATCTTCATCGCCAGCCGTTTCTTCAGCGTGAAAACGAAGATTTTCAAGTAAAACAACATCTCCGTTTGACATCGTACTGATAGCGTTATTGACTTCAGATCCTATACAATCATCCATCTTTTTTACAGTTAAACCCAATAGCTCGCTTAACCTTTTAGCAACAGGATTCATCCTAAGGCTTTCGACCACTTTACCCTTAGGTCGGCCAAGATGACTCATAAGGATTGCTTTACCACCATTATCAAGTATATAACGGATCGTGGGCAAAGCAGCTCTAATACGAGTATCGTCAGTAATATTGCATTGCTCGTCCAAAGGCACATTGAAATCTACACGAACAAGCACTTTTCTACCTTGTACATCAACATCTCCAATGGTCAACTTAGCCATTGATTCATCCTCCTTGAAACATATCAAAAATTCTAAAGAGACTCAGACATTTTCCTAAACAGGTCAACACAACGAACCGAATATCCCCATTCATTATCATACCAGCCAATTACCTTGATAAGGTTACCTCCAATAACCTGAGTACACAATGAATCAAAAATACATGAAGCAGGATCTCCGACAATATCAGCCTGGACAATCGGCTCATCACAATATTCAAGAATACCTTTTAAATCGCCTTCAGCAGCTTTTTTGAACTCGGCATTAATCTCTTCTTCTGAAGTATTTTTGGAAATTGTACAAACAAAATCTGTTACAGATCCATCCGGTGTAGGAACACGCAAAGCCATTCCATTCAATT
>JAVCCS010000287.1 GCA_030765365.1 Candidatus Theseobacter exili | reverse complement strand
TTCCTGCTCCTGCTCTTGTTGCTCTAGTTCATCTTCAAATTCTTCCTGGAATTCTTCCTGCTCTTGTTCTTGTTGCTCTAGTTCATCTTCAAATTCTTCCTGGAATTTTTCCTGCTCTTGTTCTTGTTGCTCTAGTTCATCTTCAAATTCTTCCTGGAATTTTTCCTGCTCTTGTTTCTCCTGTTCTAAAAATGCCTTAAAGTCTTTTTCAAATTTACTTTCATTCTTCTCAGGACAAGATGATGCATATGTATAAATTATTCCACAACAAACAATTGAAAATGAGACTATTATACAACCCAACATATTAAAGATTTTCATATCTAGACTTTTTCGTAACCTTTTTCGATGTAAAAGTATTTTGCTTCTATATTCTTGATCGTGGAACTCTCTATTTCTTCATCTCTATAAATAACATATTTAAGTTCTTCATTTGATTTCCTGATTATTTTAACTATTCGTCCTTTATTCATTGAATACTTTATGTAATTCGTAGCATCAGTTCTTCTATTAGCAACCCCTTTTGAACCATCCTTTTCCATTTTGGCGCTCATAACTTCTTCATAAATATTTTTGACAGAAACAAGTATATCACCACCTATTTTTTTAGTATTAATAACTGTATATTTCTCCATAAATGTTGTGGTTCTACCTTGATTCTTTTTTGTATTTGTATTCTCCCATTTCTCCCCTACAATAGCGCTCTTGTTATGCAATTCTTTTTGAAACTTTTCCAATAAAGGAGAAATCTGAATTATTTCGCTTTTATCGTTGGTTTTACCCAATGATTCTTTATTGAGAATATCATTATTAACACTAAGTATTACAGTTTCAATCAGTTTTGGTTTATAAGCAATCTTATTTGACGAACCTTCAGGTGTGTTCTTTTTAAATTCCTTTCCACTGATTAAAAATGTGCTTACTTTGCATTTATTATCACTTATTAATTCCGGGGTTATTTCAAACTTAAACTTTCTCAAGTTTTCATTAATTTGAGTTTCAGATCCTCTTTTTATCTCTACTTTCTTTGAAGCTTCAATTCTTGCAACATAACTATCAGTTGGAAGTTTATTAACAAATTTCAACTGAATATCTGCAAACAAAACAAAAAGTGAGCTGAATAAATAAGACACTATTAACAATGATTTTAATATTAACTTATACATAAAAAAATTCCTTTATGAATTGTTGCTTAGTGATTTCTTATTCTGATTTGTAATGAAATCAACAAAATATTTTTCAATTCCATTGTTAACTTTTCTAAAATGAATAATAGATGTTTTTTCATCATCTAGTAATATATATATTAAACTCAGTTTAAAGCCAATTTCTGATTTAATGTTTGGCGAATTATTATAATGTTCTATTCTTTCATAAAAATCAATTAATCCATTAAAGTCCTTTTTGAGAAAAAAACTATCTTCTGCGCTCTTAAATGATTTTCTCCATAAATCTCTACTAATTCCGCTGTTGCAAAAAACATTTTTTCTAAAATATTGAATTGCGCTACTATAATCGTTGAGCCTGTAGCAACACATCCCAATCTGGAAAGATAAGTTATTGCATTCTCCCCCTTCCACATTAAAAACATTTGCATACATTCTATAAAAATTAATGGCTTGCTGATATCTATTTAGTTTATAAGATTCACTGATCTTATTTATTAATTCCTCTTTTGCAAAACTTATACTCCAATGTTTAAGCTCTATTATGTATTTTTGAAGATACTCAAGTGCTATTCGATATTCTGCTTGCATCTCTAATGATTCATATATAATACGTTTAGCAATAATCGAAATAATGGATTTTTCTTTTTGTTTTATTATTTTCTTTGCATCTTTTATAACTTGATCGTACAAAATCAAATTTTTGTAATTCCATTTTTTGTTTTTAATTTCATTGAATTTCTTTTTGCATTCTAAGTACTCTTCAAGTTGAAGCTTTTGAATTTCTATTTCATTTGATTTACTATCTTTCTCTTCTTTTTCAATTTTATTGATTAAGTCATTTGCTATTAAAAAAGCTCTATTATAGTTTTTATTCCAAACAGCTATTTCGAATAGTTTCTTCTTTGAATATAAAGCCCATTTTGTACTTGGCTCCTTAAGTAACAACTCCATAAATATTTTACTGGCCTTATCGAGTTGTCCCAGATTCAGATAACAAATCCCAGATAAATAGGTAAGTTCGTTATATTTACTTGAATTTGAATGTTTTATGAGTTTGCGAATTAATTTTAAAGCTTTCTTGAAATTCTTGTTCTTAATTAATTGGTATATATTCTCGTCATCAGATAAAACTCTTTTTCCAAGATCTCCCTTTATTTGGTCTTTTTCAATTGTAACAACACCATATTCAATCTCAACTTCAATACTATTATCATCATTGGAAAGAATTTTACCTTCGATAACTTCTCCGGATTTCAAATGGATTTTATCTTGTGCGAGCGCAGTGCTTACAAAAGTAATAAACAATAATAAAACTATTCTTTTTTTCATGTTGCCTCTAAATAATATACATGAACGTTATTTTTGAATTCCCCTTCAAACAATAGTGAGTTTTCATTAGTTGTAAATCGAAGTGGTTTACCTGCAATTGATTTAACAGCCTTAATTTTCATTCCTTCTGGAATTGTTACCGATATATTGATTTTTTCGTCTTGTCTTGTATTCAACTCACCTAATTGTGATTTATTGTAATCTTTTTTTATAACAAAAACCATTATTCCTTTCTTTGCAACTAATAATGAATATACTTTTATCTTCTTATTATCAGTCTTAACAAGTTCTACCACATCACTTATAGTTATCAGTTCTTTTATCTTCAATAATTGAGTGTTTATTTCACTTATTTTTCTTTTTAGCAGAGGGTTTTCATTATAGCCTCCTGTTTTAAACTCTTTTTCAAAATACATTATTCCTTTTGCACCGTTCGCAATTGCACCCCATACTGATATTTCCAGTTCTTCAGGCGTTGGATAACGGCTATCGTTCTCTCCCTCTTTGTAGGCGCCAAGTATGACAATTAATGGACGCGGCGATGCCGAGGCAACTGCTTTTTTAACGTTTTCAATATCGTCAAATGGAGTTTTGTTGTATTTACTTACTTCATAGGTAGCCAATCCAGTAATATCAGCTAGCTCTCCATACACATAATAGTTTAGTGGTTTTTTATACTGACAAAGAAATAGAAACGTTGGATGAATATCATCATTCTTTAATAGTTCTGTTTCTCTTTCTATTATTTCTTTAGCACAACTTCCTAAAGATCCATTATTATCATCTCTATCAGTACAGGCTGGATCTTCAATTATTTGATAAGCCATAAGGCTTTTCGCTTTTTTATATTTATTAATTTCAATTTTATTATCTGGATATGGCAGGAAAGGATAATATTTATCAAAATTCATTTCTGGATTGTTGTCATAGTCCCAAGCCTGAAGAGGAAAATAATGATAAACCCTTGCTAATGCTCCTGCAATAGGTTCTTTTCTTTTATTTTCAATTTTATAAAAATTGTGTTTTCCCCATTTTAATGGCTTTTTGTGATTGATAATAAGGCACTTTTTCTGGCCTGGCTTTATGCACTCTATAGGTATATCAATGAGTTTATTTACATTACGATTATTAATAAATACATTTCCAATATTCAACGTTTCATTATCTGTATTTTGTATATATAAATATGTTTTTGTTAGGTTTTTATTATATGCAATACACGTTATTTGATGAGGATAGTTTTTGAAATAAACCACTCTGCTTATTACATTTCCACGAGCATCTTCAATACTTACTTTTAATGGTCTTTGCGGGGCGTTTTTAAGTTTTATTAATATTTCTATTGTTTGCGACGGCAAGACGGGATTACTGGATATTTTGAACCAGTATATACGGCTGTCCGGGAAATTATCCAGAAGGGTATCATTTAAGAAAAGACGACGTATCCTTGCCTTTTTCTTAGATGTGTTTGTTAAAAAAAGCTTTACTGTCCCTGGATCTGCAGAAGCAACTTTTTTTAAATATGCACTTTCAATTATTAAGGGTGATTCAGTGTTTTCTGAATAAATGGTACATTGTATCGTCAGAATAAACATACAGAATATGAATATGGCTTTTTTCATTTCCTTTAATTCAGTCGTTTTATTTTCAGGGCTATGTCTTTACGAACCTTTGGCAAACCAAGATTTAGTTTGCCGCCTATTGCACTAACCTTTTTAGCTGCAATTTTTTCACCTTCATATGTATCCCAAACTTCTACAAGGTATTTGCCGTCTTTGACATTTTTTAGTTCCAGGACTTTACCAGCAGAAATAGTTTTTATTTTTTTCTGAGTTTCAAGTACTTTTTTGTTGTATATCCAGATATATATTATGTCTTTTCCTTTTATTCCTATAGCACGCAATTTTCCATTGGTTTTAGGTATCACTTTCTTGAAGGGTTTGAAATTCTGATTTCGTTTATCGTCAAATATGATGAAATCAGCAAGTGCTTTATAATGCCAATACATATTTTTTGCATCTATCCATGACCACCACCAGAACCCGGTAGCGCCGGACATGTTTGACATAAACATAAGCCATAAACTGCAATGCAGAAATGTTTCCAAAGTATCGTCTGTGTTGTAACTCCAATGGCCACCATATTCAGCAGGTAAATAAGGCATATTAAAATTCTTCATTAACTCTGTATAGGTGCTAATGATTTTTTCAGGATCATCCTCCGTATCATTTGTAAAACAGTTGCTTTGAACTATATCAAGAGTTGGTGTGTTTGCCCAAACTTCCATACCATGACGGTAATAGGCAAAATTTGCGCTTATAAGATGTTTGTTAGGATCATGTTTTTTTATGTATTGTGCCATTTCTTCTAGCCAGTCAATAACCGGTTTTACTTCCTGTATATCTTCAACCTCGCTCATAAAGTCCCCATGCAGAGCATCATAATAGAGCTGTGTAAGATCTATTTCTGATATAATTGTCCATTGCATTATGTTAATACTATAACCCCAACGCGCCAGAATATAATCCAATTTCTGTTTTTGCCAGGTTTTGGCTCTGTTATCGGTATACAGTTCTTCCGGTTCTTTTAGAAAGCCGCCGTTTTCAATATTATAAGGACTGTCATGCCATACTCCGTCAGGAGTAGATTCGGTCTTTTTTAAAAATTCACCATGATGGTTTAAAAAGAGGTTTATATAGATATTCCTTTCGTGTGCTTTGTGAAGTATTTCATCCAGCTTCCAGGCATTTTCCAAATTGTATTTTCCTAAGCCTTTATAGTCTTGAAATCCGTTTTTCCACTCCAAATTCATCCAGTCAGTACTGAACCATATTGCCATCCAGTTTTCGCCGTTAAGTGACATTTTTTGCAGATAATCCAGATAGATGAATGTTCCCTTTTGAAACTGAAGTGAAAAATCAAAGCCTTTCCCGCCCTGTCCGCCTGCCGGATACCTGATGTTATGTCCGATGGGGTAATAAAACTCACCATTACTAAACTCGAAATAATTTCTGTCTGTCGGACATATGCTTATAAAACCCGGGTTGGTTCCGTTTATTACTTCAAACGTTCTTTCTGACGTTTTTGTTGTTCCTTCCCGGTCTTTTAATGTTATCCAGTATTTGTATTTTCCTGTTTCTTTTGGAGTAAAACGAATTTTCCATTCCGGTGTACCTACCTGGCTTATTATTTCTGTCGATCCATACAGATGATGTCGGTAATCCTGATAGTAAAACCCGTCAGCAACAGTTTCTTTGTTCGATGGAGACAAGAAATGTCCCTGAACATGTACTATTTGTTTGTCAAATGGATCTTTATATTCTTTTCCCAAACTAAATGTAAGCTCAAATTTATCGTATTGTTCTATTTTTTTAGAATTAGCTCTTTCATCAATGATATTTGTTTCAGCAATTATTGATTGATTGATCAAAACTACTGCAACTACTATTACAACTTTAAAAAGTTTCATCACAATTCCTATATTTCTAATAATGTGCAAGCGTCCCTGTAACTTTTGCTCTACGGATTGATAAAGATAACGAAAATATCCCTAACGGTAAAAGTATAACGATGAATAATAACATTATACCAATGTCCGGCAGTAACTTTTGCAGGGTCCATCCGTCTATTATAGCATGTCGTATTCCGTTCAAACCATATGTTATCGGTAGTATATGTGATATTGCACGCAGCCATGAGGGCAGTATGGTTATTGGGAATAAGACACCGCCCAACAAATACGCGCCCTGGTTTAACATCCAGTTAACAGGATCGCCCTTTTTTATGTGTATTACTATGCTTGCTGAAATCATTCCAAGTCCGCTAAAAGCCATTATCATAAGCAACAATATTATTATTGTTCCAATTATATTTGGGTCGGGAAACCTTGCATGAAAAAATACTATACCAAAAAGCAAATAGAGAAATGTTTGAAATAGAGCAAATACATATTTCCATATTGAAGGCAAAACTATAAGTGTTAAATAGGAAGTTGGAGTAGCCAACATTGCCTCAAAAAGACCCAGGTTCATAGCACGAACAGTTTCTTCAGTAAAAATCATCACACCCGTTCTTAGAAATGTAAAAAATGAAATTCCGGTAAGTATGAAAACAAAGTAATTCTCTGAGTATTTTCCCAATAAAGGATTGTCTGCAGATGATATAAGGCCTGCCAGATAATAATACAGTGCGCACGCTATCAGGATTCTGACAATATAAAAGGATATGTGGAATTTATATCTTTTCTCAATCAAGAAACCCTTTTTAATAAATGCACATATTTTATTATGGTATTTCACTTTTTTTTCACCTTGTAAGTTCTTTGTATAGCTGCAGCAACGATCCTGTTTTTTCTTTTTCAACCAGCTCAACAAACTGATCTTTTGATCCATCGTATTTGACAACACCTGTGTCCAGCAGCACAACCCTGTCAGCTATCTGCTCGGCTTCTTCAAGCCGGTGAGTTGTCCAAACTACCGTGGATCCTGATTCTGACAAGCCGCTCACAAGAACTTTAATTTCTTCGGCATCAACAGGATCCAGGCTGTTGGTTGCTTCATCAAGCAATAATATATCCGGGTTGCACAGAAGGCCTCTTGCAATGGACAATTTCTTTTTATTCCCTGATGAATAATTCTGAAACAACTTGTCAGATTTGTCTTTAAAAGCAACCATATGTAATACTTCACTGATTCTTTCTCTTATGTTTTTTTTATGTAAATTGTACAAGTAAGCAAAAAATTCAAGATTCTCGTAACCGGTAAGCCTCCAGAAAAAGCTCCTCTCGTCACTTGTAACAAAACCAGTTTTCGGCCGGAATCTTTTAGTTGTATTTTCGTTATTACACCAATATTCAATTGTGCATTCAGTTGGAGTAAGCACTCCTGCAATTAAACGTAACAATGTTGTTTTCCCTGCGCCGTTAGGTCCTAATAGTGCAATATGTTCACTCTTGTTAAATGAAAGATTTATTCCCTTTAGCGCCGATACAGAACCTTTTTTCATTGACCAAAACCTGTTCGCTGGTATTGGAAATACTTTATATATATTTATAATTTTTAAAGCGATTTCTTCAGATTTTAGAGTTTTCATTTACTATCCAATTATATGTTTCCGAAAACAGATGAGCTCTTGATTCATGATCATCAAAAGTCAAATTAGCATTTCTTATTAATCCTGTTTGCAAATCCTGATACTGCCTTTTGTAATAATCGCACTCTTTTTTGTGCTGTTTTGTATTTTCACCCCATAAAAATAGTTTGCTGATATTTGTTAACTCCCAATCAATTTTTTCTGTGGAGAAAACAGGAATGTTCCACATTATCAGGCCTTTGACATTTTCAAGTTTTTCAATTATTGATAACGCAATTTTTGCTCCCATACAAAACCCAACAATTATTATATGTTTTGTTTCTGTATACCTGCAAAAAAGATCGCAGGCATCAAC
>JAVCCS010000013.1 GCA_030765365.1 Candidatus Theseobacter exili | reverse complement strand
ATGTTTTTCCCTCTTCTAAAGTTAAATCACGAGCCAACTTTTTCTTTTTTTCCTTTAATAAAAGAAGTACTCGTGAGAGAATTTGTGCACGTTCCGCAGGTGGATACTTTCTCCATTTTTCAAATGCCCTGTTTGCTGATTCAATTGCTTTTCTTACATCCTTGACATTTGACTGCTGAAAGCAGCCAATTATATTTTCTTTGTTAGCCGGGTTGATATCAGAAAATGTTTTTCCGGATGTTGAATTTTGCCATTTCCCGTCAATATAGTTTTTGTATGTGTTCATATCAATATCCAAGAGTTATACCGCCGTCAATATTGAGTGTAATACCGGTCACAAAAGCTGCGTCATCACTTGCCAGATAAAGAGCTGCTTTGCCGCATTCTTCAATTGTGCCAATACGGCCAAGCGGGTGCCTGCTAAAAATATATTTGCGAGCAGCTTCCGGGTCTTTTTGCTGAGAGAACCAGTTCTCAACCAACGGGGTTTGTATCCATCCGGGACAGATAACGTTTACACGAATTCCATCCTGTGCAAAATCAATTGCCATGTTTTTACTCATAGCTATCTGGCCGCCCTTGGTAGCAGAATAGGCTCCTGCGTTTAGCTGTCCGACAAGACCCACCATACTACTGATATTGATTATGTTTCCTCTGGTTTTGCGCAGATGCGGTAATGCGTATTTACTACAAAGAAACGTACCGCGCAGGTTCGTATTTATAATAAACTCCCATTCCTCTTCCGAAGTCTCCTCCACATTTTTTGATAGATGATATCCTGCATTATTTACAAGGATATCAAGTTTACCGAATGTTTCAATTGTAGTATCAATCATATTCCGGATGGATTCACTACTTGTTACATCTGTTTTTAAAAAAATTGCTCTTCCTTCGCTTGCGCCAAGAGCCTCAGCCATTTTCTTGCCGGTATCTTCTGTCCTACATACAACAACCACCTTTGCTCCTTCCATGGAAAACACCCGCGCAATGCCCTCACCAATACCTTTACTTGAACCGGTTACGATAGCTACTCTATCTTTTAATTTCATAATCTATTCCTCCGTAATCTGATATCCGACAATACATCCTGTAGCATTTCAATCCATTAATAACCCGCCATTTACATCAAGTATCTCACCTGTAATATAATCTGCTTTCTCAGAGGCTAAGAATAATACGGCATTAGCTACATCCTCAGGACTTCCTATTCTGCCCAACGGAATGTTTTTTTTATATTCTTCTATTACTTTTTTGGGGAGGGAAGAGGTCATTCTTGTCCTGATTACTCCGGGACAGACACAATTCACATTTATCCCGTAAGGACCAGCATCTTTAGCCAGGGATTTGGTTAGAGAGATAACACCTGCCTTTGAAGCTGCATAATCCGCACCCACTGCTATCCCGCCAATCTTGCCGGCAAGGGATGCAATATTAATAATTTTCCCGCTTCTCTGCTTTTTCATAAAAGCCATTACATTCTGAGACAGAAAAAATGTTCCTTTAAGGTTAATTTCCATCAGTTTATTCCATTCTGACTCAGAGATTTCTGAAAGTGACCGACGGGAACAGATGCCTGCATTATTTACCAGTATATCTATCTTTTTGAATTTGGCTATGGTGTTTTTGACTATTTTTTCTATGTCTTTAACCTTTGATATGTCAGCATTAAGTAATAACAGTTCACTTTTTCTTTTTTTCACCTGTCTTCCAACGCTCTCCAATTTTTTGTCGTCAATATCCACCAGAACGAGATTTGTGCTTTCTTTAGACAAGGCAAGAGAAATTGCTTTTCCAATGCCCTGCGCAGAACCGGTGACTATACTCACAGTAGTTTGCATTTTTGGATTAGAGTTTATATATCGTTTCATAACTGTTACTATTCCCTTTTTATTTCAAAAACAATTCTATCACCGGCACAACAACATCCGGTTTTTGTGTAGGAAGTTGCAATGATAAAGTTTTTTTATCTTCTACCCATCTTTTATCCCTATCTGTCAAACCGCTGAATTGAATTTCCGAAGCATCATTCAATAACTGAGCATACTTCACTTTACCTTTATAGCCGTCTAAATATAACCGCCCTAATGGCCAGTTTAGTATGTTAACATAAATCCGTTTTTTTGTCGGATTATAAGTTAATATACAATTATCCGGACATTTAAAACCTGCAGGTGCTTCCGTACAGCCGTAAATCGAACGATTATGTAATTTCATCCATTCCCCGATTCCATTCAATCTATCCATTGCTCTATTATCAAAAATTCCACGGGCAGTCGGACCCACATTAAGCAAAAGATTTCCTCCTTTACTCACGGTATCAATAAGCATAAACAACAATTGCTTAACTGATTTCCATGTTGATTGTTCTCTATGGTATCCCCATGAACCTGAAAATGTTTGACAGGTTTCCCAGGGAACACGTTTACCGTTATATTCAACCCCTTTACGAACCATTGTCTGTTCAGGCGTTTTGACATCCCATCCCCCGGGCACATCCATTAAATCCAATCGGTCATTTATTATAATGCCCGGCTGAAGTGTCCTGCATATCT
>JAVCCS010000331.1 GCA_030765365.1 Candidatus Theseobacter exili | reverse complement strand
CAGGAATCTACATTATAACAAAGATAAGGGCAAAAACGCCCAAAATGGCAGCTGCCACTCCGGAAATAGCGCCAGTGAAATATAATATAACCACTGTTAATGCTAATAAACATCTTATAGTACGGTCAATAGTTCCCATGTTTTTTTTCATAACATTTCCTCCTTTCTTATTATATTGAATGTGCAAACTATATTTTTAGACAGCACTACAATTAGATTCATCAATGAAGCACGCCTAAAGGCGCGGAGCGTCCGGCAAAAACGGGCTCTTCAGCCGCAGCGATTAGCTGTCGGCTGCATGAGTAAGGTTAGGTTTGTTTTTCCATTATCTGCGAACATAAGCCAAGCGGCAACTTGACTTCTTGTTCCTCGTTTTACTTCTCCAATCAATAGTCAGAATCTGACCTCTGTTCTTCTTTTAGCTTCCTATTTTTAAAAATTATTTCTTCAATCTATCTCTATTTCATCTACTGATGTTTCTAATTCCAAGCTTTTTATTTCGGGCAATGACGCTCCAATGATACCCTGCATATCTCCATACATACCCGATGTATTTAAGACAACTCTTTCAATTTGTTTTTCTCGTTTAGACCAAATCTTGTTCATTGCTCTTTTTTCTTTGTCTAAATCACCTTTCATAGAAACAAATGCTTCTACGATTGCTTCAACTCTCTGCCTAAATTCTTGACCCGAGAGGTAATTGTATAAGACTTCCATCTTTTCTTGTTTACCGACAGCAGATAGTTTTGCCATGGCAACCTGAATAAGGTTAATCCGTAATGCGGTAACCAACCCTATCATGGAAGAATAATCTGTAACCCAGATTCCGTCGATAAATGCAAAGTTGTTAACATCTTTAGGAAGGGCTATAGACAATATTACGGCTATATCTGCATGTACTTCTCGTTGGTCATCTCTTAATTTTTGCATCCAACCGTCACTCCATGCCTTTGTGCGTTTGGATTCCCAAATAACTGTTCCACAATATTGGCCAGTTTGATTATGAACCTTCTGCAAGATATCAGCACCGCGAATACCTTTTGGAACTGGGGCAATTTCATCCAACGGAAAATTAATTCTAAGAACATCTTCCAAATCAAGCTCTAGTACTTCACCCTGCATCTGTTGCGAGCCTTGTTCTGCTCTTCGTTTTAGCTCTTCGATTTGTTTCCTCATATCAGAAATCTGTTTTTCCTTTTCTAAATCTTTGAGTCTGTATTCGTCTGAAACCGTTTTTAAAGCAGTATCCCGGATTTTATTACGCTCTTCATCTATTTTTCGCGCCATTTCTAATTCAAAATTCTTTTTACTTTCTTCAAGTTCTCTGCGCTGTTTCCGTAATTCAAGTTCTGCCTTCTGCGATTCTTGTAACTTTTTATCTTTTTCTTCTACTTGACCAATTAAATCTTTTATTTTCAATTCGCTTTCTTCTACTACTTTTTTCTTTATTTCGACTTCAATTTTTTCCTTTTCTGCTTTAACTTTCTGAGTGATTTGCTCTTCCATTGATTTTTTCGCATCTTCGAGTTCTTTTTCTTTTGCACGCAAGGCTTCGTTTTTCTGATCTAATAGCTTCTCTGCCTTTTCCCGTTCTGCTTCAAAATCTTTCAGTAATTGCTCTCTGATTTGATGGGAAATTGCCTCGGTTAATGGAATTTCCCTTTTACAATATGGGCATATTATTACTTGTTCTGTCATAGCAATATCTCCCTATGATGGGTAATCGATTTGCATGTTTTTTAAATTGCGGTATATTAGGAACAGCCACGCGAATGCTGCTACTCGCAATTATCTATCCAGGTCTTTCGTATAATGGGTGAACATTTAATACACAGAAAGTTGTGATCTCAACTTATGAATACTTAACATTTTAGATACGAACTTCTCGGCTTCCCTGCCATCATAAGTCAAACGGCGACTTGACCCCTTGTTCCAAGTTTCTTTTTTGAATGCACCATTTCCCTCATTGAATCTCCCCGCAACAAGTTGCGGGTGATGTGCTCGCTGTTACACTCTCATATAATAGGCGTTCACCGATCTCTGCGCTGTCGTTGAGATTCGGTTGCGTTTTTTCTCACTTTGACAGATTTGACGTGATTTCTTTGTGTAGTTCTGTCCCTGATATTTGAATCCTGTATAAGTGAAACAATCTTTCTCACCCTAACGGGACTTATGACAGATTTTCTGAAACCTCGAATATACTCTTTCACTTCAGACACCTGCATGACATTATCCGGCATTTTCTTGCCGAATACCCCATCCTTGAACGCTACAACAGAGTAAATATGTTCTTCATCAAGCAACGCTTTCAGCGCTATCACATGTCCATAATTTTGATGCAGAGGATTCATAAACTGATATTTGCTGTTTGGATTTATATACTGTGTCCACGTCGTATCGCGTTCCTGCCCATAGATAATACCCTTGTAATTTTTCGTCTCTATGACGAATACTCCGAATCTCGAAACAACGACATGGTCGATCTGTGTTGTTTTATTCCCGCTCGGAATCATGACATTATCCAAAACATGATACACCCCCTGCGTCAAATCAATCAGGTT
>JAVCCS010000176.1 GCA_030765365.1 Candidatus Theseobacter exili | reverse complement strand
TACATCATACCCAGTTGCTCCTTTTTGAATAAAAATAACTGCATCTTTGGTTATATTAAGTGATTCACCTTCAATGGAAAGAGCTGTCATTGATAAAATATATATCTCTTTTAAATTTACACAATTATAGAATGAATCTTGATTTATTGATTTTATATATTTGGGTGTTTTTTGCAAGTACTTTTTCATAAAAGTTGCAAAACATTTTTCCATAGTATTGCAATTCCATTTTCCATAGTATTGCAAGTTCTGTTTTCCCACTCTTTTCAACAAGGAAATAGATGACTTGCAGGCATTTTTTACCATGATTTATTTAAAGGGCAGTAACCCGTTTTTCTTTTCAGTCTTTTGCTTTGCCATTCTGGAAGATTTCAAGCTGTGTCCTGTAAGTATCTCTTCCAATTCGACAATATGTTTCTCAAAATCATTTAGATTCCTACATTTTTCAATATACAAATCTGAAAAATATGCACGTTCTCGCTGCCAGCGTTCATAATGATTTTTAACCGTAACATCCAGTTTGCCAGGTTCATAGCTATAGATATCACCTCGGATGTTAGTATAAAGATCCTGTTCACTATATTCATGCAAAAACGGCTCTTCTGCGTATTTAACAAGCAGATAACGATTCAAATTGTCCGGTAAGGACTTTCTACATATAGACTAAAGTTCTTCGATATTTGTTCTATTATGGTCATATCATTTATCCTCCTTTTTGGCTACTGATGATATTGAACTATAAATTTCATTGATACTGGATTCTCTTAAGCGGTTGTTTTCACCAGGGAAAAGAATCAGATGACAATGGTGCATAAGTCTGCCAACTAAGGCTGCTGTCATTTGCTCATCATAAAGTACGTTAACCCATCTTGAGAATTCCAGGTTTGTATTCAGGATGACAGGCTTTTGTTCATGGATTTCTGACAAATAATCAAAAAGCAACTGTGCTCCGGTACGGTCATAAGGTACATATCCCCACTCATCAAGAATGATCATCGAAGCTTTGTTTAATTTTTTAATAAGTATTCCGAGTGTACCGGCATTCTTTGCTTCAGCAAGCTGGTTGACCAGTCTGGCAGTGCGATAGAACTTAACTGATATCCCTTTTTGACATGCTGCTACACCGAGTGCGGTAGAAAGCATAGTCTTTCCAGTGCCTGTACGCCCATACATGATTATATTTTTCTTCTCCTGGATGAAACTAAGTGATTTTAAGCTTTCAGGTGTCAGCCCTGACGGGAGAGTAATCTCATCAAATCGGATTTCGTCAAAAGTCTTAATATTGTAAAAACCAGCAATATTAAGAAGTTTAGAAATACGACTCTTTTCTCGGTTTTTAAGTTCACAAGTCAGAATCTTATACAAGTATTCCTGAGGGGATTCTCCTTCTGTTGTTTGTGCCATATCCGCAAGATTACGGCTGAGTTTCAGTTTTTTACAGCAGGTTATGATTTCTTCATCAAACATTAGTAATACCGCCTTTCTTCAGGAATGCATCATAATCAACAAGACTTGCAGATATTTGTTTTATCTTTGGAATATTTGATTCTAAAGACATCGGAGGAAGTTCCGGTACATTTGCATAAAGACGTTGGTACAAATTCTTAAGGCTATCAGCATCTGATGCACCATAGCATAATGCTTGATTTACGGTACTTAAAGCGCTGTCAAATCCAGTTCTGTCAGTAAGTTCCGCAAGCACTTTCAGTACTTTACCGATTTCTGTATTGGTACAGTTGTTCAAATATTTTTTGAGATCGTGCGGCATCATGTCATAAATACCGGAATACTTTAATGCCCGTGGTCGGAAAGACAGTTGTTTTAGATAAGGGAGCCAATCCATACTCTGTTGCTTTTTATTGCCGTAAAGACGCCGGTGCCTGACAATTTCACGGTAATTTTCGTCCATCACTATAACAATGGATGAAGTAATCTTTAGATTCACTGTAGCGCTTGCATATTTGGGTGAAACCGAATACTCATGCATACCTTTATTCAAATAAAACTTACCCCATTTATTGGTGGCAACAGTTCTTCTTCCACTTGAATCGAAAGCGATTTCAGGAAGTGCATGACAGTGCTTAAGGTCTTTTGAAAATAGTTCTTCTATTGTTTCATTATGGCGGTAGTGCTCTCTGTCTGCATCTTCTTCGCACATATCAAGAAGCTGGTGGTTGAAATCAGGAAGTGATATGAAATGCGGCACAGGAACGAGAAAATTCCTCCTTTGGTATCCAACTTTGTTCTCTACGCTCCCTTTCTCATACCCATTTCCAGGATTCATAAATACAGCTCTAAAGCAGTAATGTTCACGGAAACGGTTAAAACGTTCCGTGGTTTCGCGACCACCGCCCCGAATTATCTTTGAAACAATTGTTTTTGTGTTATCAAACCATACTTCATTGGGGACAACGCGAATATGTCTAAATATGGCTTCAAGTCCTTCAAAAAGGCATTCCATATTTTCACCGTAAAACAGCTGCAAATAACCTTTGTTGCTAGAGGGGAAGGATACCTCAAGGTATTTCCCGGTTAGCCGTTTTCCATTCTCAAAAAAGTCAGCTGTTCCGAAGTCAGCCTGTGATTCCCCAGGTTGATGTTCCAATGGCAAAAATCCAATTTTTTCATTGCTAAAGATCTCTGCGTGTTTTACTGAATAGTATGAGGCAACAGTCCTATAGGAACAATCAAACCCTTTTGTTTCCTTTCTGAGACGGTTATATACCCTTGTGGCGGTGTGTCTTTGCTTGCGAGGTGCTTGTTTGTCTTCTTCTAGCCATTTATCAATAATCGGCTTGTGAGGATCCAGCTTGGGACAAAATCTCTTTTCCGAAGCTGGTTTAGGGGAAGGTTCATTAAAATCTGTCATATCTACATACTTCTGAACTGTCTTCCAATCCAAATTTAGTGCATCTGAGATTTGAGTAATTTTTTCTCCTTTCATAAAAAATCTAAATCTGATATCATGTATCATATCCATTGTGAGCATGTTCCTTTCCTCCTTGTATTATTAGTCATTTACAAGGATATTGTTTAGGTTGTATGCCTGCAATGGATTTTTTGCAAAACTATGGAATTTCCACTTGCAAAACTATGGAATTCTTACTTGCAACTTTTGGTATTTTTATTATGCAATAAACAAATAATCTGTAGATGAAAATTTATTTTCCAGATAAATGCCTCCTTTACTTTCTTCTTTATAAATTATAACATGTTGATCATAAATTTTGGCATTAAATTTTGGCATTAAATTTTTTCAGGTATCATTGAGTAAACTTTCAAGCACTGATCAAAAGCAAAATATCTGTTTCAAGTAAGTTTTCTATAAAATCATACCTTTTAAGCATAATCGTTATGCTGCTTTTTGTGATTGTGAAATATGAATGGCTAGAACATCATCACTTCGAATTCACAGCGGATGCAGAATTAAATTGGTGT
>JAVCCS010000138.1 GCA_030765365.1 Candidatus Theseobacter exili | reverse complement strand
TCCCCGCAGCTCTTGCTGTGAGAAAAGTACCGATTAGAAGTTGTTGATACCCCGTAGCTTGCTGCGGGGTAGTTCATCTTAAAGATTTCTACCGGTGGTCGTATCTTTTCTCATAATGTCGTCTTCGAATTTATTCAGGGCGAGAAAATCTCAATTAGGCTTTCCAAAAAAACCCTTATCGGCGTACACTTTTTTAACAGGTTCTTTTGTATGATAACTACTGGTAACACATAGGGGAAGATAAGTAAGTGCTGTCATGGCGGGAGGCTGGGGTTATTTCAGTAGAAAGAACAAAACCATAACGGATATCAATAGAGGCATGCTCCTTCAGACCATAGTGAGGTTTATCATTCTTGACAGTCCAGTCGGATTCGAGATCCCGGGAGAATTTGAGATGTTTCACCTTTTTATTCAGTTTGCAGGTGCCCGGTTCTTTTTAATGGAAGAAGAGAGAGAGCTGTAAAAGTGAGATTGTTTTTCATTTTCTTGAATCCCACACGCCCCCCAGAGTTTGTTTATTTGAAGGAAATATGGCACAATATTCATTGAATATCACGAATAATCAGTGTGTTGGCTTTAAATAATCACTTTTCCAGTGGCAAATTGGTTATCAAAGGATGAAAAACTTGACGAGTTGTGCGAAGGTCTCACTCCATGAAAACGCTTAAGGAAATGTTATCTTGGAAAGAATGAAGGTACATCTAAGAAAAGATTTGGGGTGGGAGAGTATAAAGGGGGTCCATATCCGAGGGAAGGCCTTCGATTGCACAGGGCTTTTGTCAAGCCTGGACTTAAAATGCAAGATGTTAAATATATCAAAATTTGAGGATTTTGTTAACCTTATCAAAATTTTAAATGGTTTTTTTGCAATCATTGTTGAACGAAAAGATGGTGCTATTTGGGCGGCTGTAGATCGTATGCGCAGCATTCCTCTGTTCTTCGGACACAAGGGGAACCAAGGCTTTTTTTCCGACGAAGCCCAATGGGTTATAGATCAGATTTGTGTGCCAGAGTTAAAAAGTCCATCAGCATGCACGGATTTCCTGTTCTCAGGCTACGTCACCGGAAATAGAACACTTTATCCGTCTTTGAAGCAACTTGAGGCTGGTAATGTGTTGGCACTCATACCGGATGAGAAGAACCTAAAGATTGAACTCCTCGAATATTACAGTTTTTTGCACGGAGACTATTCTACTGAAACACCGAATGATCTTCTTGAGGAGCAAGACCGGGTGGTCGTAGGTGTATTCGAGCGCTTAGCTCGAGCGGCGGGGGGAAGTCAGAAAATTGTACCATTGAGCAGAGGGCTTGATTCACGTTTGGTTGTAATGATGTTGAAACGGCTTGGATTCAAAAACGTCTTATGCTTCAGCTATGGCGTCCCAGGAAACAGGGAAGCGGAGATCTCAAAAAAAGTTGCAAAAGAGCTTGGCTTTCACTGGGAGTTTGTTCCCTACACTCCAGAGTTGTGGGGACAGTATTATCATTCAAACTTGAGGAAACCGTATTTTTCCTTTGCACATGGTCTCTCATCCCTACCTCATATCCAGGACTGGCCAGCAGTAGCGGAACTTAAGAAGCACGGTATAGCTGAGAATGGAGCCATGTTCGTTCCTGGTCATTCAGGAGACTTTCTTGCTGGGAGTCATCTCGGCCCTGATTTTTTTAGCAATAAGACTTTTTCCCTGGATCAAGTGATAGAGGCGATTTTTGAGAAGCACTTTGTCCTGCATCATGAAAAGAATCTATCTAAACTCCCCTCTCCCCTAGAACCCAATCTCTTTGGGATAAAAAAAAGGATCCGTTCGCAATTGAAGGCTATTCCTATTGAAACTCCCGCTGATGGGGCAAGCGCCTTTGAATATTGGGACTGGAAGGAGCGGCAGGCGAAATTCATTGTCAATTCAGTCCGTGTTTATGAATATTATGGGTTTTCCTGGTGGCTTCCTTTATGGGACAGAGAAATGCTGAGGTTCTGGCAGAAGGTCCCCCTTGGATTGCGGGAAGATCAGTGGCTTTACAAAGAGTATGTTACCCGTGTTCAGCAAATCTGCCAACTTCGTGTCAAAGAAAGCTTGAAAGTCAAATTCCAGCAGGATATTAAACTGGCACTGAAGAACATTGGTCTTATAGGTCTCGCCCGTTGGGTGCAGCAGCAAGCCCAGTGCAAGCTTGAACCTAACAAGAAATGGATAGAATACCAAAAGCATCCGCTGGGATGGTATACTATTATTGATTTTGACAGGTTTTCCGACTTTTACACCGACAAGGAAAAAATAAACTCTTTCATCGCCGTAGATATTATCAATAGCAGGATATGATCTACTATATAGGAATATTCTCGGTACTTGAGAGCACAAACTATAGGAATTTATAAAAACATAAATTGTTAAAAGGAGCCATAATGGATAACATTAAGTTTGCCTTAGTCGGGTGTGGACGTATTGCAAAACGTCATTCAGAGTTGTTGGGTTATGATCAAATTAAAGGTGCCTCTCTTGCAGCTGTATGTGATGTTGTTAAAGAAAAAGCAGAGCAGATCGGAAAAACTTTTAATATTCCTTATCATACTGATATGCATGAGATGATGAAAAAAGAGGATATTGATGCTGTTGCAATCCTTACTCCCAGTGGTATTCACGCTGAGAACGTGATTCAACTTGCTCCTTATCATAAACATCTTATTGTTGAAAAACCGATGGCTCTTTCTTTGGACGATGCTGATGCAATGATTTATGCTTGTGATGCTAATGGTATTAAGCTTTTTGTGATTAAACAGAATCGCTTTAATCTGCCTGTAATGAAATTGCGGGAAGCAATGGATTTAGGACGTTTTGGGAAACTTGTTTTAGGTACTGTCAGAGTTCGTTGGTGCCGGCCCCAGCATTATTATGATCAAGACCCTTGGCGCGGAACCTGGGCTAATGATGGCGGCGTTTTGACTAATCAGGCAAGCCATCATGTGGATTTGCTCGAGTGGATGATGGGTGATGTTGAAAGCGTTTTTGCAAAAAGTCGAACTGCCCTTGTAGATATAGAGGCTGAAGATACAGCTGTTGTTACCCTTCAGTTTAGAAATGGTGCTCTTGGAATTATTGAGGCCACCACTGCAGCTCGCCCAAAGGACTTGGAGGGATCAATTTCTATCCTTGGTGAAAAAGGAACTGTTATGATTGGCGGTTTTGCAGTTAACAAAATGGAAACATGGAATTTTGTCGACAAATTGGATTCTGACAAGGATGTAATGGAGAAGTATTCTGTTAATCCACCTAATGTTTATGGTTTTGGTCACCAGGCGTACTATGAAAATGTCGTAGATTGTTTGCAACATAATAAAGACCAGCTTGTTGACGGGCTTACCGGAAGAAAAAGCCTTGAGATTATCATGGCAATTTATGAATCCATTGAGACGGGAAAAGAGGTGTATTTAAGATTTAAGCCAAATAAATGTAAGTTGGGACAAAAAAATAATAATGTAAGTAAAATAATTTAGGTTAAAAAATGAGAGGAATCATTACTTTATGATCTGTGATACGGCTATTGTTAAAAATTCTGATGTTGGTGAAGGGACAAAAATCTGGGAATTTGTTAATATATATGGGTGTTCGATAGGTTGTAATTGTAATATTGGTTCTTACGTTGAAATTCAGAGTGGTGTTACTATTGGTGACAAAGTGGTTGTTTCTTCCCATTCTTTTATATGTTCTCTGGTAACAATTGAAGATGATGTTTTTATTGGTCATGGTGTCATGACTATTAATGATGTTAATCCACCTTCTTTCCGCAGAACAGGTACAAAGGAATACTGGCAAAAGACATTGATTAAAAAAGGCGCAGTTATAGGAAGTAATGCAACCCTTTTTCCGGTTGTGATCGGCAAAAATGCTGTGATAGGTGCTGGAGCGGTTGTTACTAAAAATGTTCCGGATGGATGCACAGTGATGGGAAATCCTGCTATAATAGTTGTATCTGATTAAAAAAGAAGTATTTGGGAAACAAAGATGAGGTGCATTAATGAAGATACCGTTTGTTGATTTGAAAGCACAATATAAGACTATAAAAAATGAAATAGATGAAGCTATTCAATCTGTAATTGATGAGACTGCTTTTATTAAAGGCAAGTATGTTACTCAATTTGAAAAAGCGTATGCTGAAAAATATGGAGTTAAGCATTGTATTGGTGTAGCCAATGGAACTGATGCTATATACATAACGCTTAAAGCTCTTGGTGTTGGGAAAGGTGATGAAGTCATCACTGTTGCCAATAGTTGGATTTCAACTTCCGAAACTATTAGCCAGACCGGTGCAAGACCAGTCTTTGTGGACATTGATCCAGATTATTACACAATAGACCATCGATTGATTGAAGAGAAAATTACTAAAAACACAAAGGCCATTTTACCAGTCCATTTGTTTGGACAGCCTGCTGAAATAATAAAAATAAAAAAAATCTGTGATAAGTATAACCTCCATCTAATAGAAGATTGTGCTCAAGCGCATTTTGCTGAATACAACAATCAGAAAGTTGGCACATTCGGTATCGCTGGGACTTTCAGCTTTTTCCCCGGGAAAAATCTTGGCGCCTATGGCGATGCAGGCGCCATAATATCCAATGATGATGATTTTGCTGTGAAGGCGCGGATGTACGCCAATCATGGGGCGTTGATAAAACACAAACATGAAGTCGAGGGAATCAACAGCCGGTTGGATGGGTTGCAGGCGGCTATTCTTTCTGTGAAGCTGAAGTATATCTCAGAGTGGAATGAAAAACGCCTGAAGAACGCAACTTTGTATAATAAATTATTAGCTGGTGTTGATGGAATTGCAATTCCCCAAATCCGCGAAAATGTAAAACACGTGTTTCATCTCTATGTGATCAGAGTAGCAGATAGAGATACATTGCAGAAATATTTAGCTGAGAAAGGCATATCCACCGGAATACATTATCCAACTCCACTGCCCTTCTTGAGAGCGTATAAATATTTAGGTCATAAGTCAGAGGAGTTTCCGGTTGTTTCAAAATATCAAGATCAGATCCTATCTCTTCCAATGTTCCCTGAATTGACTGCAGACCAAATGGAGTATGTTATTGAGAGCATTAAGGCTTCCTTAAATGCGGCATAACAATATATGATTCCCAAATGAGCCTGGCATAATCTGCGAGAAGTAGTCGGGACAAAGGCATTATTGCTTTCTTCAAAGAATTCAAGAGAATAACTTGGGACTGGTTCAAGTTTGTGCCTATCGAAGTGGAGCCCGACCCTGACAAGCCCGGCAAATACTGTCTGCTCGATGGGGTCCACAGATGGAACTCCTCTTATTACTTCAGCAAGCAGTTTAAATGCGCTGATTGCTCATACTTCTGCACTTGAATATTTTACCGAGTACATTGAGACTGTAATATCAAAGGCCTTGTAAGCATCCTTCTTTGTCGGTGCAATACAGATCTCATACCAAGGCCTGCTTGACTTTGGGCTGAAGCACTTTGGGTAGCTTATTGAGCATACTTCCCCTTTTGATTACAACTAACACATGCTGAGGAAAACTCCAATTCAGTCTGAGGGAATACAATTATGGTACAAAAGACAACGGAAATGAAAGAAATGATCTTTTATTATCCCCGTAAGATATCAATGGCGGAAAATTCTGGAGGAACGATTCGTCCTTTTCGCATGATTTCGGCATTTGAAGAAATAGGATTTAAGGTTCATAAAGTTATAGGAGATGTAGCCGAACGAAAAAAAATAATTAATAACTTAAAAAAGGGAATACTGATCGGGAAAATAAAACCAGCTTTTGTTTATATGGAATCAACGAATTTGCCATTACCCTTATCAACAGCAGGTCAAAAACTCCCAGCTTTTTGTTTAGATCTGAATTTTCTGTATTGGCTTAAAAAAAGAGGGGTGAAAATAAGTCTGTTTTATAGAGATCTTTATTGGAAATTTGATAATTGGTGGAAACGTCAAGGAGTTATACGCGGATGTTTAATCTGGCCATTTTATTATTATGAGCTATACCAATATGTTAAAATTGCTGACCTTATTTTTTGCCCTTCTGTTGAATTTGCAAAAATAATTCATAAATTTAAGAAATCGACATGCTGTATTCCTTTACCGCCAGGGTGCAACATGCATTCTGACCTGCCCTTGCCCAAAATTAATTCATCTTTAAATTTGTTCTATGTCGGTGGCTGCAAACCTCCCACATAT
>JAVCCS010000018.1 GCA_030765365.1 Candidatus Theseobacter exili | reverse complement strand
TTACAAAAGACAAAACTTCATGTTGAATGTAAAGCAGTATTGAAAAGCTTAAAAAATCATTGGGATGGGTTAATTGTATTTGTAAAACATCCCGTTATACCGATGGATAATAATGAATCGTTATGCGCAAGTTTAGAAAATGCGCAGGAATCATGCAGAACCCTACTACAGGATTCTGCGATAAGAATTTCGGCCTGAAACCTGCGTATTTTACATCACTCACCTTAATCCTAACTTCTTTGCAAACTCTGTCTCTTTGCCTTTCCAAAGAGGAGTCTGATGAAGGTCTTCAGGAGGTGCAATCTTCTCAATAGCCTTTCTTATCTGTTCCATAGAGGGTTTTGTATAGATCCTCGTTGTCTCGATCTGAGAGTGTCCCAGCAGAGTTGAAACCTGTTCAATCGGCATTCCGCTTTGGTAGATTGTCGTTGCCTTGCTTCTGCGTAACATATGAGGGTGGACATGCTCTGGAATCGATGGATCCAGCTTTCTTGCAGATGCTGCATATTCCTGCAGCATCCTCTGGATGCTTCTGACACTGAGTTCTTTGAATTTACCATCAAGGGTAGTATGGAATATTATATCCGTGTGCTTACCTGAAACCATATTGCCGATGAAATCCCTGAGAATGACAGCCAGCTCTTCAATAATCGGAATGTACTGTTTTTTACGTTTATGTTCTGTAACACATAAACGTAAAAACTGGCTTTTTGCCGGAAGCCCGAAGGGTGCTGAAAGTTCATGTGCTATTTATTCGCTTGTTGAAACGGCAAAGCAAAATGGACTCAACCCTTATGAATATTTGAGAAAGCTTTTTACGATGGTTCCGCTTATAAATAATCGTGAAGATTGGGAACAGCTTCTCCCTTGGAACATTCAGCTCGATTAATTTTCAGGGGTGCGGTTGTTTTGGCGCTTACGATTTTACTTATGAAAACTCTGAACCTATGACTCTAATTTATGATAATGCAATTCAGTTTACTTCAATTGATTATTCTGATTATGGTATTGCGGGAGTTAATACTTCACTCGCTGCTCCAAATATGAATACTTATATTGAAAGATTGAATGGAACCGTCAGAAGAGAAGCACTTGATCATTTCCTGATGATTTCAAGGAAGCAGATTAAGAACATCGTTTCTGAATTTATAGAATATTACAACACGCAAAGAATGCATCAAGGAATCAACAAGATTCCTGATGCTGAAATCAATGACACTCCCGGAACTATTAAGAAGATGCAGGTTTTATCCGGGTTACACCATCATTATTATCGCTCAAGTGCATAGAAATGTAAAAAACTAACCCACGGGCTTTAGCGCCTATATCAAGTCCTACCAGACTCATTTCATTCTTCGCCAGAATTCTTCAATTCAGCCTTATTACACTTCCCAATAGCATCGATGGTTAACGAGTCGGTGATCAGAACATCAATTATCCTTGCATTGAGAGCCGCCAGGATTGCCTCTTTTTTATGTTCCCCGTGACAAATTGCGACCTTCTTCTTAATCTTTTTAAGGGTATCATAGGATGCGCTTATTTTATTTTCTTTTAACAGCGGGATGTATTCCCCGTGGATATCAAAAAAATTAATGTTCACCTCCGAACAGGCATCACTCTTCATTATGCGGTTCTTCATACTTCTGCTGAGAAGAAAGTTAAGTTTTGATTGCTCGTTTACTACACCGATACCAATTATGGCTAAGTCTATCTGGTCCCACATTTTAATAACCGTATCTATACTCGTCTCTTTCAATAATGCCTTTCTCAATTCATCCTGTTCCACTACAGCGGGGCAATTCAAATAGAAGGAACTGCATTTCAAGATAGAGCCTAATCTCTTGACCAGTTCGTTCGGATGGGCTCTGCCAATATCTTTATTAAAACAACCCATAATCTGCACTATTTTTTTTCCTTCTGATTTTTTTAAATAATGCTTGCTCAAATTGCGGATCGCTCTGTCAACAGAAGCTCCCAGATTAACACCTATCACTTCCGCCTCATTTATCATTTCAGAGAGATAAGGGGCGGCAAAATCACCAAGATTTCTTTTAGTTGCTTCCTCCGATTCAGAGGACATTATGTAGAATTGCATCATGTGCGGAAAATTTTCCTTTAACTCTATCTCACGCCGGATCATCCTGGGATTATACTCATCAATATTGATGGAAATCTCAACGATACCGGTATTCCTCGCAAAGGAAAGCAGTTGGGAAACAGATGATCTGGATATACCCACAGCTTTTGCAATTTCATTCTGGCTGAAGTTTTTCTCGTAGTAAAGAATGCTTGCCCTTTCAGCCAATTCTCGCTTTCTGATATCAATCATGGTACGATCCTTCATAAACTATATAATAAGATATAATCTGCGCGCAATACTGTCAATTGTTGCAGATGAAAAATGAACATTCTCCTCAAAATAAAATGCTGAGTTCAATTGACACTTGCGCAGTCAAGGAAGAATCCTTTTTGTCAACCCAAATGGATACATTTGCTGCTGAACAAATCCTTCCGCGAAAGCCACTCCTGCTTGAAATCCTCTAAATTTCGCAGCAATCCTAATGAATTCCTCAGCATCCGTATTGTGTGTCGTCTTTAAAAACCCTAATTGCGATTTCATTTTTAACATCATATTAACTTTATCTTTTATGGTATCTGAAATATCAACATATTCACTTGGATTAAAATTAACTCCTGCCAAAGTATCCATATAATACAACGTGGGAACTGTATCGGTATTCGGATAATCTGTTACCCATAATTTGATACATGCTAAATATGTAGCTTCAAAAACCAACTTTCCAATATTTAAATGATCAGCATGATAATCATTTGGAGAATGCGTTATTATTAAATCTGGATCGGTTTGCCTGATAATATCAATCACTTTAATTCTTGATTTGAGATCTACGGTGACTTCACCGTCGATAAAGCCGCCCCAAATTGAATCTGCACCTATAATTTCTGCGGATTCAATAGCTTCTTTTCTCCTGATCTTGGCTATTTCTTCGGTAGTATGCTCTAAACTTCCTTTCCCACCATCACAAGCATGGCATATAGTAACTTCATCCCCTCTCTTACTATAACGGGATAGTGTACCTGCACAAAGCAATTCAACATCGTCCGGATGGGCGCCGACCGCTAGCACTTTCATTTGCCGCTCCTTTTTTATTTCAACCGGTTAGATTTAGATTTTTTCAATTCCACCCTCTTTAGCCGACTTCATTGTTAATAGTGTAACCAGTAATGCGTTTCTACCATCTACCAAAGTAGCATTTTCAATTTTCCTACCTTCTTCTAAACAGTCAACAAAATACTTCAACTCTAGATAATAAGGATCTTCTTTGTTTACTTCAGGTAGATAAACCGTTCCATCAGATTTATAAACTGTTAATGAAAATTCTTTTCCCCGCTCTTCAATATTTTTTCCAGCTCTAAATGTCCAATCAATTGTTCCATTTTCACACACTATTCTTAGTACCATCGTAAATGGAAACGCACCCTGAAAGGCCCAGCCGGCTTCCGATAAACCAGACACATTGTTTTCAAACTCAAGTCCGGTACCAACATGTGCTAATCCACCTATCGCTTTATTATAATACCCCTGAGATTTTACTAATTTTGGCATTCCGAAAAGCCAAATTAGATAATCAAGGTCGTGGATTTGGAGATCCATAGAAACTCCGCCGCTTAATTCTTCTTTAAGTCCCCAGTCATCGAAACTTCTCCAATCAGGCGATACCGCAAGTCTTTCACAATATGCATGCCAGGGTTCTCCAAGTTCCTTATTATCAATCATCTCTTTAACTTTTACATACTCCGGCCAAAATCTTAAAACATGTCCAACCATAGCATTTACATTATTCTTTTTAACTACATCTATCATTTTATCGGCGTCCTCTAATGTTAGCGCTATCGGTTTTTCACACAATATATTTTTACCAGCATTAGCGACTTTTTCTACTACCTTTAAATGTGAGTATGTAGGCGTACATATATCGACTGCATTAATATCTTCCGCATTAAATAAATCTTCTATATTAGTATAAGAGCTAACCCCGAATTTTTCGGCGAATTCTTTACCTTTTTCTACTTCTTCATCAACAACAGCTACTAACCTAGCATTTTTTATTCTTTTATATGCTTCTGCATGAACCCTTCCTATAAATCCTGTTCCAACTATTCCAATTTTTATCATCTTAACCATATCCTTATAACTACATACTAATTAATTTTCATCCACAAATTTTAAGTTAAACAATTCCATAACCTTTTAAAAAATCATATGATCGTTTCATTGCATCATTTACTATTTCTAAAGAATTTTTTTTCCCATATAGTTCTATCTCAAAAGACCACGCTTCCGCTATTTTTATAACTTTTCATTGCAGATTTCTCAGCTTGAAAGTTCAGAGCAAATCTGCCATTCTGCTTCTTCCGCTAAGATAGGTTAGACAATACTGTTGTTCAATAGGAAGTAATATGTTGTCGGCTTATTCCTACCCCATTATTTTATCCATTGCTTTTGATGTTCGTTCTAACAGCCCTTCTGATGGGGGCATCATTTCAGCTGTTATAGTCCCATCGTAACCAACATCCTTCAAAGCCTTCATTGCTTCCACCCAATTCACATCTCCTTCTAATAAATCACAGAAACCTTCGAGGCCTCCTACGCTTAATTTATAATCTTTAACATGAACTGCTTTGATTCTTTTTCCCAATATCCTTATCCAATCTTCAGGATATCCTCCTGTGTACAATAGATTACCAATATCTAAATATGAACCAACTTTCTTAGAATTAAAGGAGTCTATAAAATCTCTCATTTCCAGAGGACTTAAAAGAAATTTATTCGCAACATTTTCAATGCATATGTTAATATCTAAATCCTCAGCAATTGTAATAATTTCTCGAATTGATTCTTTGGATCTACTAAAACATATATCATATGGAACTTTTTCATAATCATTCCGGAAAAATACATCCACCGCTCCAGGGATTAAAAGAAAGTTATCGGCTTCTAGAAACCTTGTTATATTTAAGATTTTCTTCACATACTCAATTCCTTTTTTTCTAATATCCGGGTCATTGTCAGTTAATGAATAGGTCCAAGGAATGCCGCTTGCCACACTAGAGTAATAAATATCCATCCTCTTTGCTAAATCAATTATCTCCCTGCATTCCTCTTTAGTTGAATTTATATTTAGAATTCCAGTTTCTCCAATTGTTAACTCAATTCCATCATACCCAGTTTCTTTCGCTTCAAAAAAAGCATCTTTTAGCCCTTTTTTTTGTTCTACGCCACCTTCAAAAGACCAATAACTTATACACTTTACCATTTTACTACCTCCAATATTTTATTCTTGTACATAGATTACTCGCACTGGAGCACCTGATGCGTCCTTCAGAAAAAGGGGCAGAAAAACGAGAGTCCCTGTACCGGTGGGAACCTTATCTAAGTTCACGAGAGGTGCAATTAACAAGGCGTCGCTCTTAAAAAACTCCACAAGAAGTCCTCCCTTTGTTTCTTCATCATCCTCTGACCATGCGGCTTCTATCAGGGGAACATCGACACCTAATGTGCTTATTCCCTGTTCCAAAATCCATTCCAGGGCGTTTCGACGAAAATTGGGGCATTCCAAAACATACCCCGGCTTATTCCATTGCTCTCCCCAACCTGTGTCTATTATTAATGCATCCCCTTTTTCTATTGCGGGTGCATTTTCCTTGAGAATTTTATCGTCTATTAGGGCATTCTTGTTCTGTTTCGGAAGGCGTAAAATCTTAACAGGTTGAACAAATCTCTCCACTGAATACTTGTCCAGCGTTTTAGCACCTTCGATCATATGGGCTCCCGCTTCAAGATATGTTCCTGAAATAGTACAACATGTTACTTTCGAAATAGAGAAGCCATCTTTTTTTACCGAGGCGAGACTTTCAATTTGAACTGGGGGAATGAGCTCTTCCAAGCCCGGTAGTTTTCTATAATCCCACAATCCGTTTTCCAATCTACCTGTTAAATCTACAATTTTTTTCATATTCTCTCCTATAATAATTCAATCAGCAGCTTAATAAAAAACTTATAACAAGCTGTTTCTGTTCGACCTTTGAGGCATCCAATGCTGCCACATGCATATCCATATTTATTCTTTCAAGCCACCGGTTAATAAACCCCCGGTAAGTTTGCGCTGAAAAATAATATAAATCACAGCTACCGGCATTAGAGCAATAACGATAGCGGCAAATAGTTTCCCGTAATTTGCAGAATAATGTTGTTTAACAAGAATGGTCGCCAGACCAACAGGTAATGTCCTTAACTTTGCATCACTTATTAGTACATATGCCAGAATGTATTCGTTCCATATTCCAAATATATTAAAAATGGTAGCTAATACAATA
>JAVCCS010000257.1 GCA_030765365.1 Candidatus Theseobacter exili | reverse complement strand
GTTCAACTATCCAGAGAGCCGCTTCACCATCTCGCTTATGATCTTCCTCTATCATAAGTTCACTTCCGTAAAAGGACACGTAGGCAAATCGATTTTCTGGTCTCTCGAATTCCACTTTGAATCCGAGGATATCTCGATAGAAATGAAGGCTTGTGTTCAAGTTGGATACTGAAAGCTCAGGCACAAGACTATTTTTAGGAATATATGAAACTCCATGATGTATAACGAGGCTGTAGAAAAATTCATGTTTCAGCCTTAACCCACTTCGTTATTGAATCTTAACATGAAATCTTCTTCTGTTAAATAAATAATTATTCAACAGAGCTTGAAACCATGATTTCAACTTCATATCTATGTTTTCACTATGCATATCTTTGAATTTTCCCAATGTTATGGACGATGCAGTACAATAGCCATTGATTGTTCACTTTTCTTCTACTTCTAAAGGTAAACCTGTCAAGATGTAGAGTTCCTCTTAAATGACCGAATACAGGTTCTACAGTTCCCATCCTTTTACTGTAGATACTTCTACCTTCAACAGTATCAAATATTCTCTTCATTTTAGTTGTAAAACTTATATCCAAATGTTTAGGGCTTAATTTTGCAACCTGCCTTGCTTTTGTCTTTTCATTGCGGATACATTTTGAACGGAGTAAACAGGTGCTGCAGTTCTCAATATGTCCCATATAAGATTTTCCTTTGTAATTACCTGCTTGAAAGTTTTTTGATTTAAGCCACATAGGATATCCTGCAGGACAGATTAATTTCCCTGTTATATCATTAAAAATAAATTCATCAGCTGAGAAATAGTGTTTACCTTTTTCAGGTTTCCAGTTTACTACTTTTTTTTATATCTACCTGCATCAGAAAATCTTACATCTCTTTTTCTAAACTGGTTATCTGCTATAAAAGCAGTTATCCCGTTAGTATCTATCATTTTCATATTTTTTTCATTATGAAAGCCGCTGTCTGCTGTTATAATAACTTCATCGTATATATTGTCTGCAAGTTTTGATTCTTTACAGTTTTTATCAACTCCTTCAAGAATTTCAGGAAGGTGACCCGATTCATTGCTGTCTCCAAATGCTTCTCCCCAAACAATTACCTGGTGTTTATCATCTACAGCTGCTATTCCATTATAGCCTTGAATGACTCCATGGCTGGTAGACATCTTTGCACTTTCATTATCAGTAATATTACTTTTTATTGGTTTCTTCTGTGCCCCAATTTTATCATCATTTGAATCCAGCCATTTGTATATTTTATCTGCCTTGCTTTTCAGGTTTACAATTGATTCCTTTTCTTTTTTCATCTGGCTTTTGTTATATTTATTCTTATCAGCTTCTTTATGTTTTTTTACCAGATAAGATATTGCTTTTTCAATTTTTCCCGCTTTTTTTAATAATTCTATTTTTGTTCCGCTCCATTCTTTTGAACAGTTTGATGAAATCTTGCATCCATCAATAGCAAACATATTTTTACCTATCAGGTTCTGTGTGTAGCAGACTGAAAGAACTTTTGTAAAAAGATTTATAAGCTCCTTATCACAGGAGGATATAAAATCTGCTATAGTTGTAAAATGAGGGGAGGTATCTGCTGAAAGTGCCATGCAAACAACATTTTCTCTGCAGAGCTTTTCAATATCCCTGCTTGATATTATTCCTCTGCTGTATGCAAACAAAATTATCTTTAACAATATAGCAGGATCATATGCCGGAGCTCCGGTTTCATCATTATGGATCTTTTCATAAAAAACTTTTAAATCAAGTTTATTGTCTATTAAATTATGAAGTGTGTGTTCAAATGTTCCGGGAAGGATTTGTTTTGAAAAATTAATTGGTAAAATGACTGTCTGCTCATAAGAATAATATTTGAATCGTCCCATAATATATCCTCCCGGTCTAATAAATTTTATCACGGGAACTTCCGAAAAGATAGCAATATTTACACTTTTTCTACAGCGTCAACGATGAGGTCAGATGAAAAACCACGCCTGGTACTCCAGGCTTGGCGCGGTTTCTTAATTGTAACCCTATTGCGTAAATTAAGCAGTTGAAACCGTGACAAAGGTTTTGACAACTGCACCGATCATGTTCTAAGACATTTTCTTTATTCTTGATTATTGTGTTGTATTTAACTAGACTTTTCTTGATATTTCCCATATAGATATTTATGTAATACCATGGAAACTAATGTCTGATATGGTAAACCTTCCTCAAAAGCCTTTACTTTTAGATTCTTAAGATCTCTTTCCGATATTCTTATATTCATTCTTTGATCTTTTTTAATAGTAGCATCAGCATACTGGCGAGCTTGCATTTTGAAATTATCAACGTTTTTTACTTCATTCCATTCATTATTATCAATTGAGTCAATGAGTTCTTTTTCTTCTTCATCAATTGGATCAAATATAGTATTTGTTTTCATTTTTCCTCCTCCTGGTGAAGATATCGCTTAGAATATTCCCTGCTAGGATAAATCGTTTTAAGGAATATTTCCTCATCTATATCATTCGTAACAAATGGGACAACGTAAATATTATTTTTGTATTCAATGATATACAATTTTTGATTTTTATATTTTTCTTTATTTGGATGATCCAATATTGTATGAACTTTTCCTTCGGAAAGACATAATACTATTTCTTCAAAGTAAATATTTTTATCTTCATTCCAATTAAATGTCACGTGTTAAATATAGTACAAAGTGTGCCATATGTCAATACATATTGCTTTGCTTTTAAATTCTTATATTCACTGTCTTAGAACATATTCCATCACCTGTTCTCTATAAACGAAAACTGATGATAAAAACAATTATATAAGTACTAAATATCACTACTTATCTTGCTTAAATACAATATTTTATTACCTTGAGACTACTTCTATGATTTTGAATAAACCTCTTTCAACTGTACAATTGCAGAATGTTGAAAGTAATCATTTTT
>JAVCCS010000211.1 GCA_030765365.1 Candidatus Theseobacter exili | reverse complement strand
GGGACTTTCACCCCATAAGTTCACGCCCATGCCGGGCGTACCACAAACAACTGCAGCGGATCAATTTACGCTGCGCTTCAATTGCCCGCTGAGTTGGGCGTTATATTTTAAAAGGGGGGGGGAAATGCCTGACGAGAAAATCGCTCGTATTTGCTGGAACAGTAATTATTGGGTTTCCCCTTCTGGAAGACGTGGAAAAAGTGGAGACAAAGAGTCGTATGAATATATTACAGGATTTGGGCACGAAGAATGGAACTTTGACACAGACAAAGTCGTTGATGGATACGTCTATGGTTTTTTACAGCAGTGCAACAATAAAACAGATATTCATAAAGATTCAATTTACAATATAAGTTTTTATTCGATTGAAAAAATCAATTCTTACAAAAATAAAAAATGGTGGCTCGGTAAGATTAATTCAGCTGAGGTTATTTCAGGTGATGAATCTGAAAGAGTATACAACATTTATAAAACGAATGGATGGCTTTCAGAAATGGAGGCCGACCTCAGAAAGTTGAATCTTGATTTAAAAGCCTTTAAAGAAACCAGTAAAGATACATTTTTCAACATTAGGTTTAAAATATTTGATATGCAATTATTAGATGAACCAATGGAAATTGAAAAAAAAGACCCTGCAATCCCCTCATTTTATTACAACTTACTTAACAAGACTCAAGACCCTAATCTTGCCAAGGCTGTTTCCAATAAATTCACATTTAAACCTGGGCATAACCCTGGAAAAAACGAAACTGTAACTAAGTCGAAAGGTGGGAAAAAAGATAAATCACTTTTTCATAATGAAATGCAGACGAACATTTTTTCGCTTTTAGAAGCAAAGCACAAAAAAGGGAACGTAGGTACAGAGAATGATTTAGGTTATCAAACAAAAGTTGACATAGTCGTTAAGGATAAAAATGGTTTTGTGTTTTACGAGATTAAGACATCTCAAACAGCCAAAGCAGCATTAAGAGAGGCTATTGGTCAAATACTTGAATACGCATTTTGGCCAGACAAAAAATACGCTAAAAAACTTGTAATAATTGCTCCGCCAGCTCCAACCACAGATGCAGCGGTTTATATTAAAAGACTAAGAAAAGAGTTTGTTCTGCCTATATTTTATCAACAGTATGATGTTAAAAATAATCTCCTAAAGAATGAGATTTGAAAAATATAACAATTGCATCAAGGCGGATTGCAATTCCGCTGCGCTCCATTGCAACCGCTTATACAAAACGTTAGAAAATTACAATGTGTAAACCAGATAGATATTATAGAGCTTTAACAAGAAATCTTCATGAGGTGCGTTTTTGCTTATCTCACAGGAACGCAGTTAATGCACTCGTCCATGTTGCTCCATATACTTCTTGGTCCTTTTTTTCATATGCTTATTTGGCCCTTAGAAATGACATGTTTGCTCATGCTATTAAAGTTTTTGACAAACACAAGGACGCATCTTCTTTTTGGTATTTATATAGATGTAACCAAAGTGAAATTGGTACTTTGTTGAAAAATATAGATCTTACTTGAAGGATATCGAGAATCTCACTGAAAAACTAATTACGATTCGAGATAAAACACATTTTCACATTGATAAAATTGGGGTTTTCGATCCTTCAGCAATCTGGCAAGAGGCTGACATTAAGGGTACGTTTTTTAACTCTGTGATGGAAGGACTTTGGGAAGTGCTCAAAGAGCTTCACATATCTGCTTTTAGAAAACCTTTTATTCAGTCAATTTATGATGGACATGACGTAAAAGAAATTATTGAAGTTGTGAAGAAGACAGGAATTACCGTCTGAATCTTCTAACATCACACTGGAGAGGGACGTGATAAACGCTGGCGCGTTTCCACGCCCCTCAGTTTAGAGTTGGGCTGAAGGAATAGGGTGCAATATGACACGCTCAGATAAAGAAGAGTACTTCAGAGATAAATTCATTGACTCTATTGTTGCCAATGGTACTGGTGTTGAAGACATGTCTGAGCTTGCTCGTCGTTTCAGCGATACAAATATTAAAGACATTTTTGAGAGGTGGTCCCGCCTTGGTAGAGAACAATTCTTGGTAAAAAAGGTTGGTTTTATAAATGTTCACGTTCGGTCTGAGCCGCCTGGATTTTGGGGTGTTACAAAAAATGTTATAAATGATTTTCGTGCAATTAAGAAACATTTGCGTACCCCATGTTGGTTTGTATTATTGGTAGGGCAAGAAAATGGCATGGAACAAGATGGATACATTCTTGAAGATATTTTTTCATCGCCAATGATTGAAAGTCCTAGCGAGCAAGCAGAGGCATACAAAATAAATGAAAGAAATCTTGATCGAAGCAAAGTGATACACTCTACCGACAAAATTGTTAAACGTTTAATAGAGCTTGGCGAGTTAAAGTCAACAAGTTCTAAAAAGGTTATACTGAGAAAACGAAGTTCTAATGCAAATACTAGCCCAATCGGGTAGCCGGGGGTTTTTCTCCCCCAGCCCCCACACCACCCGGCATGCGGGTCCGCACCGGGCGGTTCACGAAGATACCGGGCCGTAGCCGGGCATATGATCCAAAACAGTTCTTTGAAAAGCCTACGGCAACTGCTTTTGTTCATCAGGAGCACAAATTCCCATGACGCGCCTGT
>JAVCCS010000265.1 GCA_030765365.1 Candidatus Theseobacter exili | reverse complement strand
AGAATTCCCCTGTAATGCAGCTCCTCCAAAACCAGCGGGGGTACCCTCTTTTTTGTCCCTTGACCAGTTCCAGCCAAGACTAAAAATTTTCCCCTTGTTGCGGTCTCCACTTACAAAAGTCAAATTCATAAAATTAGCAAATCCGCATCCATCGGTTCTGATTACTGATCCTGTGGAATTTTTTAGTATAGTTTTGTCACCTTCTCCAACAATCATACCTCCAAAACGGTGATCAATAAAAAGGGCTTTTGATAACAAATATGTTCCTGCAGGAATAAAAAGAGAACCATGTCTATCAGAATCTAATGCCTTCTGAAGAGCTTCTGTGTCATCTGTAATACCATCACCTTTTGCGCCAAAATCTTTTACTGAAGTAAGAAATGCCGAGATATTATCAGGTACTGGCATCATTCTGCCTGGAATAGTTTCTGAACAAGAAAAATCGGGAAACTTATCTGTTTCCTTAACGTATTTCAATCTGGGAAATAACTTTCCCTTTCTCAGCTCTTCTTCATTGATTTCCGGTTTTTTTTCATCAAGAAGCTCAGCCATAATATCGACATCCAGCACTTCGTCATCTTCCAGACCACCCAACTCTACTTCTGGAACATCATAATTCTGAAAAGTAAATGATTTTGACTCTAAAACATCAGGTTTGATCCTTTGGTAAATTGGCTCTTTGTATCCCTTGGCAGGAGAATAAGTCCGCCATAGATCTCCACTATAATAAAGTTTTGTCTTTTCATTTATCGAATATGGAATCCTCTTTTTGTATTTACCAAGATATAAACAGCCCACAGACCATATTTCACCGGCAGACTTATAGGCCTCTAACATACTTCTGGAATTATTGCCAATTAATAGACAAGTCCCCGCAGCATTATAATTTACAAACTCTTTTAAAAGTCCTGCTGAAGATAAACTGCTTGATTTTACTACCACATCAATCTTCTTATCGGTATCCGGTACATTAAGCAAATCACCGGGGCCTTCTGTACGACAGGCGTTAATTGAAAATGGTCTTGAAGCAGGTTCATTTATAACAATATCAGCATTACTGTGAGCAAGCTGATATCCAACTCCATATACCTGAAACCACCCATTTTTCTGTAGTAAATGTTGGGTAGTATCCTGTGAATTTCCTCCCAGAACAGTTAACTTGGCATCTTTATGATTCAATAATATACCGGGAGCTGCATGAAATATGTGACAACTCTGAAGCAATACTTTTGATGGTGCCTCTATTGAAACGGCTGGACCAACACAATACTTTGCTACTTCCAGTGACTGAGAAGCAGTAATAAACACATTAATGAAAGCAATATCCCCTGATGTATTTCCAACAATTGAGACAGCCTTGTCTTTTGTACTTTTAAGTTCTGTTTCAATATTTAGATTACAGATAACAAGATTCTTGCAATTCCTTATAATCAGCCCCTTTCCCGGGGTAAATTTTAATGTAGTACCACCGAAACCTCGTCCAGAGCCCATAAGAATAACATTCTGCCAACCATCAATAATAATATTCTCATTAAAAAGAACCTTTGTATTTGCAGGGAGAAAGTAATTTTCTTCTTTCTTCAAAACTGTATTTATATTCCATTCTATTTCCGCTTTAACAATATTAAGTAATTCAAAATTCTGCCCAAAACCTGTTAAGCAAAAGAAAAACTGAAGCTCAAAAACTATAAACAATATTCTCATACAACTATCACCTATTACCTTATTTTATCCATTAAATTTCAAACAAAAACATTACGATTATTCCCCAAAAAACTACCAAAAGCAATTCCAAATTTCTGTATTATGAGAATCCAAGTGATGATTGCCTTTTGGCAAAGCACCAACCCTATACTTGTCATTATTAATCTTACTACTCAAATTATAATAGATTTTCATAGAGTGTCACCCCATGTGCATATCAGCTTTCATCATAACCGTATTTCATTATTTATCCCTTTCCTCCTTTCAAGGATTACTTTATTATAACATATGCTTTTTGTCAACTTATAAATCATTTAAAAAGTGAAATTTAAACTAAAAAGTGTAAGCTTAAACGCGAATAGTAATTAGGTAAAAAAATGTTCATGTTATAATAAGACCTTGGTTAAAATCACCACAAAATTAAGAAAGGTAAAACATATAACATGAACACAGAACATCATAGCAAAACTATTAGAAAAGGAAAACACTTTAACAAAAATGATAAGCTTTTTCTTGAAAGCATTTACAATAACAGGGTAGATATTCCTAAGATTGCAGCTGTTTTCGATGTACATGTTTCTACTATTTATAGAGAATTAAAACATGGAAAAGCAACTCACTTCCGTAGTGATCTGACAGAATATACTACATATAGTGCGGAACGATCTATTACTCTAAAAAACTGTAAACTGGCAGCAAAAGACATGCCTAGCAAACAAAATAATGCTGTCCTCATATATATTGCTGACAAAATTATAAATGAGTATAAATCACCAGATGTCATTCATAGTGATATGGTTAAAGAAAATTATAAATACACTGTAACTGCTAAAACAATATACAATTGGGTTGATCAAGGCATAGTGCCTGGCGTAACAAACAGTAACCTTTGGGAAAAGACTAAACGTAAGGCAAAATCAGAATATAATAAAATAGCAAAGACATCTGTT
>JAVCCS010000183.1 GCA_030765365.1 Candidatus Theseobacter exili | reverse complement strand
CGATAAGCAACCAGAAAATAAAACTGTCCGTACAGAAACGAAGGTAAATGCTTTAACAACAGCTTGAATGGTATGTTTTTCAGAAAAACAAGGAGTCTATTTCGTGTAATATAACGTACATACTGTGCATGAGGCAACCCTCCGCCATGTCCATAATGAAGTATTTCTGCCTCTGGAACAAAAAGATATCGATAACCTAGAATTCTTCCGCGCAATCCTATATCGATATCTTCAAGATAAGCAAAAAAAAGTTCATCGAAACCACCTGATTCTTCAAGGAAAGATCTCCTGTAAAAAGCAGCTCCAGCACATGGTGAAAGAATTTCCTCAACTTTGCTGTAATTATTTGCCGGTAGACCATGCCCGCGTTTTATAGCAGCTCCCTGAAAAGTGAAAATATCACCCGCGTTTTCGATTGTTTCGGGATTTTGCATATTTAGCATTTTTGATGACAGGCATCCAATTTCTTGTCCGCAATCGTCCATAATTTCAACCAGTTTTAAAAGCCAGTTTTTTTTGGGCACTGTATCTGTATTAATCAGGACAACATACTCGGACTGGCTGCTGTTAATTCCATAATTCACTGCTGAAGCGAATCCAGAGTTATAGTCAAGACTTAAGATTTCAACCAGGGGATAATTTTTCTTAATCCAGTCAACAGAATTATCGGAAGAGTTATTGTCAACGAGAATTACTGAAAAATCTTTAAACTCCTGATCAAATAGAGCTTTTAGACATCCTGGAAGCCATCTCATTCCGTTGAAATTCGGTATTACAACGCTTATTTTGAATCGAATCTGATCAGATGAATTTATCATTGCCGTTTCCAAATCTTCCTTTAATGCCATCTGCAAGTGCAAGCATAACCGCTCGTGTTTTAGGTATGTTGCCTTTTAGTAATGATAATAAACCCATGAGAGTTCCGCAAAAAATCCACCAACCAAGGAAAAAAGGTTTATTCCATGAACAAAATTTTCTAACAAAAAGAAATCGGTTTCTTAGATTATAATATACATACAATGTGTTTCTTAGCTGATTATATCTATCAATATTGTGAGTAGCTTCAAGGTTCATATCAACAGCGCTTTTCTTTTTTGCTGTTGCAGCTCTTTTGCACAAATCTGCCATTTCACCGCTGAAAAAGTAGTTTTCGTCAAAAAGGCCAATTAACTCAAAAAGACTTTTTCTTATCATTACTGCTGTTCCGGGAACATAATCAACGCATAATGTTTTTTCAGTATTTGAGACCGAACAACTAGATAAAAAATTGCCGGTATAAACATGCTTTGCAATGTTCCTGCCGCCTGCTTTCAGCAAATTGCCCTCTCTTATAACGGGGCCGGCGATACTGATTCCAGGATAGTTTTCCAGTTTATTAATTAATTCAGACACACATTTTTCTGATATTTCTGCATCATTATTTAAAAGAAGGACATATTCAACAGTTGAAGTGTTTAATATTTCTTTAATTGCTAGATTGTTTCCGCCTGCAAAGCCTTTGTTTTCTGCACTTTTAATAAAATTTACTGAAGGATAATTTTGAAAATCAGCACCTTCGATATTATTAGAAGAATTATCAACAATTAAGATTTCAGGCTTCAGTTTTGACCAGGCAAGAACTTTATCAACGCAACGAATTGTAGCTTTAATATTGTTCCAATTAAGAATAACAACGGCAAGTTTCATAATAAATCCGATTACTTATTCATTTTCTTAAGTTATCGCTGTGTTTTTCCCAATAATACGAATGATAACTGATTTTTTTAAGCAGCCATTTTGGCATCCACTTGGCACGATGTGCTAACAGAGTTGCAGATGATTTAGTGAAATTATAAATAAAGTAATACGGAATCCATCGTGGATACTTTATTAGAATAAAGCGAATTTCATCTTTAACATATTTAATTCCCATTCCAGTACTTGTGCTTATGCCATGGTTCGGGAAAATAAGAGTAAGCGAATAGACACTGTCAAAATAACGTTTAAATACCTTTGACAGAGTGTATTTATGAGAGTGATAAACAATAGAATCAGGCTGATATACAACTGAATAGCCTGCATTAATAATATCACGGGAAAGCTGTTGATCTTCGCTCATTATCAGATCCTCGTCAAACTTGTATTTATTGAAGACAGAACGACGGACAGCACCGCTTACATTTGAGAAAAAAACCTGTTCCAGAGTTAGAGGTTTATCATTAATTTTTTCTTTTCTTACCGGACTTTTATCAGAAAAACGATTGAAAAGAAAAAAACGTTCCATTGGACTTGCGTCCTGTTTTGGAATTTGACGTGAATATACAGCAGCAACTCTTTCGTCGGAAAAAGGTTTAATAAGATTGGAAAGCCAGGATTCATCTTTTGGCAAGGCATCCTGGGTCATAAAAACAATAATTTCTCCAGTCGCTATGGATGCGCCAAGATTCCTTGCTCGTCCGTGAGAAAAATTATTAATAGAGATAAGTCTAATTTCTTTATATGTGTTTGCCAGCTTGCGCGTCGAATCAGTTGAATTTGAGTCGACAAGAATCACTTCATCAGGAGGTTTGGGTTGCTGGAGTTTAAATGCTTCCATAAGGCCGGGCAGAAATTCTTCTGCGTTAAGAACCGGGATAACAATGGAAACTCCAGAATCGGACATAGATTTTATCTTCTTTTATCTTCTTTGGGAAATGGTTCAATATGCCTTGGAAGAGCCATAATACTGAACAGATATCCTCCGGTAGCAATCTGAGCTCCGTTTGTCAGGCAAAGCAGGGCAAAAAATAAAAGTCTTGCTTCATTCGGTGCGCCGAAATCTTCTGCTATCCATTGGATAATAACCTTTAAGGTAACAATGATACCAAATAAAATTAACGGAAGTGTTGCGAGCATGATTTTTTCAAAAGTAAAACGCTTGTAAAGCCAGGCTATTACCGGATCGGTTCTCAAACCTGAAAGATGCGCATACGCTTTTGCAAGAAGTCCTGCAGAGATGAATTGAATACTTATAATATTCATAAGACCAGCCAGAATCATACAGTGTATATCAATGGAGTGGCCATAAATAATTACATGACCGAAAGCAAGAGGAAAAGCAATTAACATGCTGACAGTCCATACAAAAAAACCGGGAACAAGCAAGGCAGCAGAGGGGCTGTAAAGAAGCATAAAACGCAGATGCCTCCATCCATCCTTAAATGAAGAAAGTTTCGATTCACCGACACGCGGATGGTAAGTAATATTCCTTTCTTCAATCTTTAATCCGATCCGCAGTGCATGAATTATCATTTCGCTAGCGAATTCCATACCGGTTGTTACGCAGTAAAGATTTTCGTAAGCTGTTTTGGTTATTGCACGCATTCCGCATTGAGCGTCATGAACTGCACGAGTGTGAAAAAAGGCTTTTAAAAGAAACGAGAGAAGCGGGTTACCCAGGTATTGATGGAGCTTTGGCATAGCTCCGGGTCTAATATCCTTCATACGGTTCCCAACAACAAAATCTGCTTTTCCTTCCAGAACAGGATTTACGAGAATATCCAACTTTGAAAAATCATAGGTAAGATCTCCGTCACCCATGACAATTATATCGTATTTTGCCTCACTAAACCCCTTGCGAAGTGCCGAACCATAACCTTTTTCGGCTTCAAAAATGACAGTAGCTCCGTGATCACGGGCAATTCCGGCTGAATTGTCACTGGAATCATTGTCTACAACAATGACCTCTCCAGTAAGACCAGTTTGCCTGATCCCCTGAAATGCTGCATCCACAACCTGTCCAATTGACTGCTCTTCATTCAGGCATGGAATTACTACGCTGATTCCAGAATATTGGGCATTTTTATGTGTTTTCATAATAAATGGATTTCTTTATTTTTCTAATTCCGAAATTTTATATAAAACAAAATCGCCACCTCTAACCATTCGGGTTTGCGGGAAAGACAGCCGTTCTCTACTAAGAATATAGGTTTTCATGGGAAAACGGGCAACAGGAAAAATTATAAAACCAGTTTTATCTGGCAATTTGTTGGCTGTCAGTATGAAAATATTATTCCCTGCACGTACTTTTTGAGCAAGAATATCAATCATTTTCTTTATTCTTTCAGGACTGGGAAAGTGTAGCTCATACGCATCAATACCGTAAAGGAACCTGAAAGGTGCGGCAAATCCAGGCTGATCGCAATAGAGCAGGGCGTTATCCGGTAGTGTTCCTGCCATAGACTCAGTCCAGTCGCACAGTCCGGGCCAGTCATATATCCTGGCTGCGGTAAGAATTGGTTTTGTGTTGAAGAAAAGTACTAATAAAACTAAACAGGTTGCAGCAGCAAAACGGGTTTTTGTTCCAAATCTTAGCGAAAATCCGGATATCCACTTAACCCCGGCCGCTGCAGATATTGCAAGGAACGGGAAAACAACAGGGATAAATCTTCTGGTAATCCATAACATGAAATGGTCATGAAACACGTTTGTAACGAGAAAGACTGTAACTGCTGCGGAAGGGAAAAGCCATATCCATATCCCCCTTTTATCAGCACGAAAAAATAAAAATCCTGTACCCGTCAATGCAATCCCGAGAGCAATGCTTCCGATTGTATTCACAAGATAGAGCATATTGTATCTTTCATTCATAGTAAAATAGGAGGCAAGTCTTTTTTGACCGACCCAGTTTAAAATTTTGTTTATCCAGAAAATATCGCTCGCATATGTAAAAATATAAGGCCTTATTAACCATGTATATAATCCCCAAATGACAAAAATTATCCCGGCAATCATGAGTAAAACAGGTTTTCTTTTATTAATATATTCTGCCATTTTAGATCCGGAAGAAAAAGCCTTTCTTCCTATCAGCGAAAGGCACGGAATCAGGACTATAATAACGAGCATAACAAGGATAACAGAACTATGAAGCGGTTTGTAATATGGGGCAATATACATGGTATGCAGCAATGTCTGAAAGGAGAATAGAAAAAAAACTGCAGCAAAAACAATAAACCCGTTTCGTTTTTCTTTCCACAAAGGGCTGATGGCAATAACAGTGATTAAAGGGGCCATTAAAATGAGAGTGTCATATCGGGTAATCATAGCCATTCCGAAGGAAAAACCGGAAAGAAAAAAAAGCAGCATTGAAGTACGCTTAATCGTAATAGCTCTTATGAGGAAGCAAAATCCTCCTAATATCAGAAATTGTACCAGCATTTCTGAAGTACATAGCTTACCCTGCCAGATTTGAGCAGGATTAAGACACAAGAATAATGCGGCAGTAATTCCCCAATATTTACCAAGTAAAAGCTTTGCCAGAATAAATATTAGCAGGATACATCCAACATTTAGAAGTGGATTCATTAGAAGCGCTACTCGAATTCCTCCCAGCGAATAAATAACAGCCATAATACATGGATACAAATGGAAAAACTGTGGAGAAATTTTACTATTTGGAAGAATTCTCATCCCGAGAAAAGGTTCTGTTAAATTGTGAAGTTTTCTTGTAAAAAGTGGTTTTTCTTTTTCAGGTAGATCAGCCAGATCTTCCATATCAAATTGCAAAGAACCCTGTTCAGCAATTGCCCCGGCCGTATGAAGATAAACTCCCGGATCCCATCCTCCAAGCAGCATTTCACTTGCAGGCAGCGTAAGAAGCAGCGAACAAAGTGCAATGAATGAAACAATTAAGTATTCAAGGATATTTAGACTCGTTTTTTTTAAAAAAACATTACTAAGAATAAAAAAAACTGGAATAGATACAGCAAAGGCTGTAATACATATCCAGATACGGAATACAGAGAGTTCTGCTGTAAAGAAGGCAATCCATGCCACAGTAAGGAAACTGCAGTAAACAGTAACTCCCAGCTTTAAAAAAAGTGATCCGAATAATCTAAACAAGAAAACCTCCAAAAAATTTATAATAATAAATTGCCGGCATTATATCACCATCTTTATTATCTTTCTATACCGCTACTTTTTTTGTTTGTATTCTTAAAAATCCCATTCCTTTTTTCTTGACAACAGCAGGTTGTTCCAGTAAATCTCTATACACAAAAAAATTATCCGGTCTAAATGAGCTTTAAGCTATTAGGTGCTGATATAATAGGCCCCTTCGTCTAGTGGACTAGGACATAGGATTCTCATTCCTAAAACAGGGGTTCGATTCCCCTAGGGGCTACCAAATAAAGGGCGCATATTTTATGCGCCCATTTCTTTTTTACTTACCGGCACTTGAACTATTGACAAAACAGACGTAAATAAAGTATATTTCCAACAAGGCATTTATTAATATTAACAGTTATTGTCAATCAGCCTATATATATGGGGAAGACCTTATGAACCAGATCAATTACTCCCGACGTTTGTTCCGTTTTTTTCAATCAGTATTAATTGTTTTTTTAATTATGGCTACCAGGGCAGATACTTTTGCTGAAACATCAGGAAACATATCCGATCTTGATGTAAATGAGCTTATTGCCAAGGTAAACCAGCGACAGGAAGGATCTACAGATCTTCAGATTGTACTCATTCAGGATGCACATGCTAATTTTGAATGCCAGAGAAATACGGTTGAAGTTCTCCGAAGTTTTCACAGCACAGAGCCGCTTTCTCTTATTATGCTGGAGGGAGCTTCAGGTCTTTCAGCCGGCGGCAGTATATTTGCTGTTAAAGACCCTTCTTTGAACAGGGATTTATCCCGTTTTTTCATGAGCAGGGGGCAGCTGTCTGCAGCTGAGTTTCTCATGATAACAGATTCGGAATTCGGCAATGTTGAGTTATATGGTGCCGAGCAGAAAGATTTATATCTAAAGAACCTTGATTCATTTCGCGGCTGTGTAAAGCAGGAGAGACAATGGTCTGTGCCCTTTCAGGATCTCTTTGACAGTCTCACGGAGATTAAAAAAGCTGTTTATTCGTCAAGCCTTCTTGATTTGGACAATCTGCAGAAAAAATATGATACTGGAAAAATTTCTTTCAGAAACTATTTTACAGTTCTTCTTGAGCAGGCAAAAAAAGCTGGGGTTTCCGATTTTTCGCAATTTCCTAATATTCTCAACCAGAAAAAGGCATTTGAACTGGAGAAGGGACTGGATCGTAAAGCACTTGATAATGAGACAAAAGTTCTGATCAATAAATTGAGTGATGTTCTTGAAGACAAAGATCGTGCCCAGTTAATGGGTCTTGCTTTGAAGCATGAGCTTCACCGAATTTCCGGATACAAATTCTATCAGAATCTTGCCAATATGGCTGAAAAAAATGGCATAAGTTTGAAGAAGTTTAAAAATATACCCAGGTACTATGAGTTTCTTAGAACACTATACTTAATAAATGAACCGATGCTTTTTGAAGAGATTAATTTAGTAAAAAACTCTATGAAAGAGAACCTGGTTGAAAATGAAGATCAGAAAAACCTGATTATAGCAGACGGAAAACTAAAAATTCTTAAAGCGCTGCTGGATCTTAAGCTCACTAACTTTCAATATAATCAATATCAGAATAATCCTTCCAGTTATTCACCTGGAGATATACTGAACGAACTAACAGCTATTGCACGAAAAAACAATGTTCCTTTCACATACGATCCAGAACTTTCTGATATGAACAAAAAACTGGGGGTGTTCAATGATTTTTACAAGTACGCGAAACTTAGAGAGACGCCTATGCTCGAAAATACCCTTAAAAAAATGAAAGAAAAAGGAATTAAAAGATCAGTTCTTATTACGGGAGGATTTCATACCCAGGGCTTATCGAAAATGCTTAAGAAAAAAGGCGTTTCTTTTATGGTAATAACTCCAAAAGTATTTGATAAAAATGCTCAGACTCGTTATATCCGGATTTTAATGGGGGAACGTACGCCTTTGGACAATATTTTACTTGCAGGAGGAGTATTGGACGTTTCAAAAAACACCTTTCTTAATCCTCTTGTTCCTGAGGATCAGGAACTATTTGTAAAAATGTTAATGACCTTGGCGTCATCTTCATCTTTATTACGGGAACTGCCTGATACTGATAAAAGAAAGCAGGAACTCGTTGAGGTTCTCAAGAATGCACAAAACGTCATGTTATCTGGAGGAATTAGTGATGGCGGCGATGTTCTTACAGCTGGTTCCGTAAAGCTGTATCGTGAGGGTAACAGTCTTGTTATTGCATATTCAGTAACTGATAAAACTGGTGAGGCTCCCGGGAAAACAGAGAATGTTGTTCTGATGATGTCAATGGGGCCGGATCCTGAAAAAACAAAGCAGGATGCGCATGAAACATTAAGCAAACGATTACAGCTTGGCAATCGTGTAGGCTTTGATTCAATAAAATCAGGTTCCGGACAGGATTGGAACTTGCAAGTTGATTTTTATAGCAACCCAACTGCGGATGAAGAAGGCGCAATACAGTCATCAACATTAAGTGCTGAAGTTGATAAACAGACTAAAGCGGGGACTTTGCCTGCAGACATGGAAGAAAAGGGAAAAACCGGAAGAATTTTAGCAGCTTTGCGTATAAATGCTAAGGGCGGTGCTCCTGCCGATATTAAAATTGAACAGACTTCGGAAACAGGCAAAAATGTTCAGATTGCCGGAGAGCTTTTTACCTGGGATGAAGCTGTAACTCTTCTTGAATCAGCGTTTTTATCTTGTGTTAGCGGACCGGATTTCCAGGCTGTTGCGGACTGGAACAGTCAGCTTCTTGTTTT
>JAVCCS010000099.1 GCA_030765365.1 Candidatus Theseobacter exili | reverse complement strand
CCATTCAAAGACACAAGCGGACCATCTCTTAATATATTGATCAAGCTAATGAGCATGGTAAGTATAGTTGTTGCCGGATTAGTAGTAAAGTATTCGCCAATCATTATGGATTTTTTGCATATAAAATGAGTTAGCATTAGCTAATTGAAAAATTTAAACAAATTAATATATGGGGTAGTGTAATGACTGCCCCATATTTGAATAATAATCGAATGACTGTTTGCATATAAGGTGATTTGAGAAGGAATGTGTAACGAATAATGTTGTGGATTCAGTTTTTTATTGCAGCCGGACTAATTGTATTTTTTGGCAGGAAGCTTTCTTTGTTTGGCGATATTATTTCAGAAAAAACACCTCTTTCCGGTTCAGTAATAGGGTTTTCTCTTCTTGCAATTATAACCTCTTTCCCTGAATTGATAACATCAATTGGTGCTGTCGCAACTTTAAAAATCCCTGCACCGGATTTGGCATTAGGAAATATTTTCGGAAGCATTATGTGTAATTTGTTTATTCTTGTTTTGATTGATGCTTACTTTGCAGGTTCTTTACTGAAAACAATTGCAACAAAACAGAATAGTATTATATTGATTTTAACAATATTGATGAGCGTTATCGCTATGGTTTTTATGTTTATAAAACCTGGCTTGATACTATTCAATGTTGGTGCAGATAGTTGGTTGATTTTAGCAATTTACATTATTTCATTAAAATATTTATATTCAAGAGAAGACAAAAAGCCTGATATTTGTAAAGAAATAGAGAAGAAGTATGAGCATACATCTCTAGGCAAGGTTTTTTTTGGTTTTGTGTTTTCAGCTGCTGTTATTTTATGTGCTGGATTATGGTTGAGTCATATAGGAGATTCTATAGCTAGAGAAACAACAATGAGCCATACCTTTGTAGGGATACTTTTTCTTGCAATATCAACTTCATTGCCTGAGTTAACTGTATCTTTTACTGCCGTACGTCTTGGCGCTATAGAAATGAGTGTTGGAAATCTGTTGGGAAGCAATATCTTTAATGTGTTAATTATTGTTTTTGCTGATATATTTTTCAAAAAAGGTGATGTTTTAAGTGCTTCTTCAACTAGTACTTTAGTGGCATGCTTTTTGGGACTATTAATGAATTTAGTTTTACTTATTTCATTAGTTCATAAAACAAAACCTGTTTATAAAAAAAGGATCAGCCTAACATCAATAGTGTTAGCAATTATATATTTAACTGGAATGATTTTTCTTTACAAAATACGGTAGTCTACAAAGTAGAGTCGTAAAATTCCTTTTCTCTTGACGGATTAGGTCTTATGACTAAAAATAAAATATCGAATATTTTAGTATTGGAGATATCTGTGTCAGGAAAAAAAAGAATAATGGTAATAGATGACGATGAGCAAGTTGGCATTATGCTTAAAGAATTTCTTGAAAGAAGAAAGTATGATGTTGTTATAAAATGTAGAATAGATAACTTGGATGAGATTTCTGAATCAGGCATGCCTGATCTCATTTTTGTTGATTATAGAATGAGACCATACACTGGAAAGGACCTTCTTGAACAGATTCGAAAGGCACAGATTTCTGTCCCGATTATTATGATGTCAGCATATAGAACTACAGATGGTTTTTTTGAAGTTAAAAACATGGGTGCTTTTGATTATATTGCAAAGCCATTTGATTTCGACGAAATAGAACTAATCCTCGATAGACTTTTTGGTTGATGCCAGCTGAACCAATTCACAAAAGCACGTTGAAAAGATCATAAGGAGATTAACATGAAAAAGGAAGCCATTAGCTTTCTTGAAAAATTAACTAGAACACCAAGTCCATCAGGTTTTGAACAACCGGTTCAAAAGATAATAAGAGAAAGCCTGCAGGGGCATGTTGAATCACTAGAGTCTGATATCCATGGAAATTTGATTGCTTGCAAGAATTCAAAAGGAAAGCCGAGAGTGATGATATCCGGGCATTGTGATGAAATTGGTTTTATGATTACGCATATCAGCAACGAAGGCTTTATACACTTTGCTCCAATAGGAGGAATAGATGCAGGATTGTTAAGTGGTCTGCGTGTAAAAATACACACGGAAAAAGGACCAGTGCTTGGTGTAGTGGGGAAAAAGCCAATACACCATATGACAGCTGATGATTTAAAGAAAAAACCGGATTGGAAATCATTTTGGATAGATATCGGTGCTAAAGATGGAAAACAGGCTAAAAAAGTTGTCGAAACTGGAGATCCTATAACATATGAAGAAAATTTTGATATGCTTCTTGACAATAACGTTGTTTCCAGGGGGTTTGATGACAAAATAGGTGCCTTTATTGTTACAGAAACAATAAGATCTGTGAATGAGAAAAAAATGAACTGTTCTCTTTATTCTGTTTCAACAGTCCAGGAGGAGATAGGTTTGAGAGGTGCAAGGACAAGTGCTTTTGGAATAGACCCTGATATTGGAATTGCTGTTGATATAGGTTTTTCATCAGATCATCCTGAAGCAGATAAAAGGGCTATAGGCGATATAAAATTGGGCAAGGGACCAATTTTGTACAAAGGAGCTAATATTAATCCTGTTATAGGTAGAATGCTTATTGACATTGCGCGCAAAATGAAAATACCTTTTCAATTGGCGGCTTCTCCAAGAGCAACTGGTACAGATGCAAACGCTATGCAGATTAACAGGAAGGGGGTAGCTACTGCACTTATTAGTATTCCTACCAGATACGGTCATACGCCTGTGGAAGTATTATCAATGGCAGATACAGAAAATGCTATAAAACTTTTGATTGGTTTTGTAGAATCGTTACCAAAATCTATAAATTTGATTCCATAAATATATTAATTATTATATTGCAAATGCACGTTAAATAACATATTAGGATGTATAATTTAGAATTGAAAGAACGATGATATGTCAAAAAAGAAGATACTTGTAATTGATGACGAGCCCAATAACATTCATATGTTGAAAACACTTCTTGAGATAAATGGCTATAAAGTGGGAACAGCCATAGATGGAAGGGAAGGAATAGAAAAAACGAAATCAGAGAAACCTGATCTTGTTTTGTTGGATTTGGTGATGCCGCAAGTTGATGGATATCAGGTGCTTGAGGAGTTGCAACAGGGGAGTGAAACCAGGAAGATACCAGTAATTCTTTTTACTGCGGCGCCTCCTGAGGTAGCCGCTCAAAAAGGTTCTTCTGCTTTAGATGCAGTAGACTATGTTTTGAAACCATTTGACAGGTTAACCCTGGCTTTTCTGTTGGAAAGAATCAGGGATTTAACCTCTGCAAAAAGAAGTGCAGACTAGAATTGTTCGATTGATTGTATTTAGCGTTTTTCTTGCAGTACCGCTGTGCTAAAATACTAAATAATAGGATGAAATATTATATGTTATATTGGAGGTAAAGAAAATGGCTTTGATACATGCAACTAGTGCTAATTATGATGATTTGATTTCTTCAGGCAGACCCGTTCTCGTTGATTTTTGGGCGCCTTGGTGTGGCCCCTGCCTGATGATTGGTAAAATTCTTGAAGAAATAGTCCCTTTATATGAAGGGAAAATTGATATTTTAAAAGT
>JAVCCS010000286.1 GCA_030765365.1 Candidatus Theseobacter exili | reverse complement strand
TGTTACTGCTATGGAGTTTTGTTTTTCAACCCCTCGCATCATCATGCATAAATGTTGTGCTTCAATTACTACGCCGACGCCCTTAGGTTTTAGCTGTTCTTCTATGGCATGAGCGATTTGTGTTGTCATGCGTTCCTGAACTTGTAACCGTTTGGCAAAAATATCAACGAGCCTTGCAAGTTTGCTTAGTCCTGCGATTTGACCGTTAGGAATATACGCTATATGACATTTGCCAAAAAATGGTAACATATGATGTTCGCAAAGACTGAATACTTCAATATTTTTAACAATTACCATTTCATCGTACTGTTCATGGAAAGTTGCTCCTTTAAACACATCTTCTGCCGACATAGAGTATCCAGATGTTAGACATTCAAGAGTTCTTGCAGATCTTGCCGGAGTTTTAAGAAGGCCTTCTCTGTCTGGGTCCTCACCCAGCTGAATTAATAGATCCCGGATTATATCTTCCTTTTTCTTAGTCATAATATGCGTTTACTCCCTATTTAGTGCGAAAAATATGATATTATTCAATAACAAAATCAAATTGTACCGGACTTTCATCTTCTGAAACAATCTTGTATCTTCCAGGAGAAAGAATCAGTCCTGAAACAGCGTTTGCATCTCCCCAACTTCTGTAAACTGTCCAGCCTTTGTTTTTTTCAAGAATTCTGAAACCCTTATTTCCCTGTATACGAACCCAAAGTATTCTGGCTTTTTTACCAGCGGGAACGGAAAAGTCTTTACCTTCATATGCGAAAATGTAAGAAAACGACAAACAAATAATCAGGATAGATGATACTATATAATTTAAATAGATAAGGGCAATCTTTCTTTTCATTGGACCAGACCTCCATTTTTGAAATAGTTACAAAGATCTTTAATGATGCAATTATTGCAAAGAGGTTTCCGTGCTTTACATATTCTTCTGCCATGCAGAATAACAGCATTACTGAAAAATCCCCAGTGTTTTTCAGGAAGTTGTTTCATAAGTGCAAACTCAATTTTTTCTGGATTCTTTGTATTTACAAGGCCTAAACGGTTTGAAATTCTAATAACGTGTGTATCAACAGCAATTGCTGGAATACCGTAGCCGTTGGCAAGAACAACAGATGCAGTTTTTCTTCCAACTCCCGGCAATGAAGTAAGTTCGGTCATCGTTTTTGGGACTTTACCGCCGTGATTATTTTGAATATATAAACAGCAATTGACTATTGACCTGGCTTTTTGCCGGAAAAATCCCGTAGATTTTATTTCGTTTTCAAGAACTGACTGATTTACTGTAAAATAATCTTTGAGTGTTCTATGCTTGTTGAAAAGTGTTTTTGTAACAATATTAACCCGTTTATCCGTACATTGGGCAGAGAGAATTGTCGCTACTAATAACTCCAAAGGAGAAGTATAATCAAGTTCAATTTCCGGATTTGGATATGCCTTTTTAAGATGTAGTATCAGGTTATTAATTTTTTCTTGTTCCAATTTAAACTCCCAATAATGTTTGTAACATGGCATTAATGCAAGCGATGCAAGTCAATATTTTGATTTAAGTACTTTAAGAACTATTAATTTATTCATTATGTTTTCCGTAAACTTCTTCAATAAGTCTGATGAACCTAGGTCTGTAAATTAAATCGAAAGTTGTTCCTTTTTTGGGGAACATGTTCAGAGCATTCTTTTTTACAAGATCTATTTGTCTGTATGCTTCATTCTGAGAGAGTTTTCCGCCTGCAATCATCTGCAGTGCCAGTTTAACCTGGATTTGGAGGGATCTAATACACCTGTTTTCTTTAAAAAGTGGATCTGCTTTAGCCATTGCTTTGATGCCATTTCTTATGTTATGGAATTGGATGGAAAATCTTTTCTGTGATTTTTCTGATCTCATGGAAGCATCTAATGGACGAGGTTCGTAATGTTTCCTCTTACTCATTTCTTCGGCTTTAAGCATATCTAAAGAAAAACCATATGTTTTTGCAAAGATCTTCCCAATATCCATGCGGTTGATCCTGTCTGGACCAGCCAAGTTATAAAGTCCCGAAGCAAAAGGTGGTTTTAAAGCTTTGCATACTATCGAACAAACGTCGCCAACGTACAACGGAGTTCTGAATTGGTCTATGAACAGTGACGCGTGTTTTCCTGAGTTTAGAGTTTTGTGCAACCAGGAAATAAAACCTTTTTCTGAACCGTAAAGTAAAGCAAGTCTGAAGATAAGTGCACTTGGGTATCTATATAAAACGGATTTTTCTCCAATAAGCTTTGTTTTTCCGTATTCTGACAATGGATGAGCTTCAGATAACTCATCATATGGAGCATTGATTCCATCGAAAACAAGATCCGTTGAAAAATGAATCATTTGAGCATTGGATATTGAACACCATTCAGCGAGTTTTTCAGGGAACATAGCGTTAATACCTGTTGCTTTTGCAGGATTCTGTCTACATAAGTCCACTCCGGCAACAGCACAATTTATTACAACGTCAGGATTTATGGCGTTTAATAGACTGTTTGTTGAATCTTCATCCATTACATCAAGTTTTTTTGAGTATATATTTCCAATTTTTACGGGATTCGAATAATGAGTGCCTTCGATATGAAACTCTTTTTCCAGTGTTTGTACGAGTGCGTGTCCCAGAAATCCACTTGCTCCAATGATAAGAATCTTTCGTAAGTCCTTTTTCAAAATCCATTTACCTTACTATTGATAGGAGAGCGCGCTTTATAATCATAATTTATCATAAATTTTCATTAAAATTCCGTTACCTCCATCTTTGTCAGTAAATCGTTCAGTAACGAAGTTATGAGTGCTTGATTTAAGGTCAGGTCGTATACTCATGGTTTTTATCAATGCGTATGTTTGATCAATTTTGTTGGGTGTTGTTTCAGCATACAAATCAGTTTCCGAAGAAAGAGCTTCAGGACATAATACTTCGAGAACCATCTGAAAATAGCTTTTCATTACAGGGGGGGCTGGTTGGGGATTTAAAAAGTAATACAGCACAGGGTTTGTTCTTGGAGGACTGAATATTAACTTTTCTAGTGCGGCCGTTGGGTGTTTTAAGAGGAGAAACGCGTTTTCCACAGTCTGGACAGGTAATTATTCCATTAATTGATTTTATGCAGTTTCTGCAGAGAACTTTATTGCATTGCACGCAAGTTCCTCCGACAGGATTTAATACAGTAAGACTGGCTGCTTTTTCAAAGAAGGGATTAACTGCCCAGAAACGTTGACAGTTTGAACATTCAGCAAAAAAAGGATCTAGAATTGGATCATTCAGAAGACCTTTACTAATAGGGCACGGAGAGCTGGAGCTCATACCAAGATATAGAATGTTCATAGTAAGATCGTGTGCAATATTGTTTTCGGGAGAAATATCAAGGGCTTCTAACAAGTATTTTAACGCTGAGTTAAAATCTTTTTCCTGAAAAGCACTTTCGGCTTTATCAATAGATTCTTGTAATGGTTCCAAGATGTAATCTCCTAATTAAATCGAAATTTGCAAGTTCTGACTAAAATAAACTAGCTATAATTAATATTTTATTATAAATTTTAACATCTTTTTGATAAATTTTGTTAAAGGTTATTTGTAATACTGAAAAATTAGATTTGATAAAAAGGTAACCAATGAAAACTTGTTTTCTTATATTAATACGTTTCGGTTTTTTTCTTAAATGCTTTTCAGTTTTTGCAATTTTTTGCGGAGTTTCAGGTTTTGGTATCGAATATGGTTTTTCTGATGAGAATAGCCCTAAAATTCTGGTAAAGGATAAAAATTTTAATTTTGGGAAAGCAAATCAAAACGAAAAGATTCCTCATGTATTTCACTTTGAAAATATTGGCAGCGGGATCCTTCGAGTCAGGAAAGTAAGAAGCAGTTGTGGTTGTACAGCAGCCCTTGCTACAAAGAAGGAATTGGATCCTGGAGAAAAAGGAGATATTAACGTTACGTTCAGTACAGGTTCTATGGAGGGTCACAAATCAAAAACCGTGTTTCTTCATACCAACGATCCTGGACATCCGGTTACAGAATTCAAAATTACCGGAGTTATTATGGCAAAAAGCATACAGAATAGTTCGTACCAAAATAGTTCATATATCGACAAGGCTTTTCCCGGGGAGGATATAATTAAATTTTCATATTCATCTGATTTGTCTTCAGGGAAAGTATTGCGGCCTGAAAAAAACAAATTTGTTCAGGATTTGATTATCCCTTCACCTGCATCAGTAGATTTTTATGCAGTAGTAGAAGGTATTTCTATTGAAAAAGAAGTATTGATAAGAGGGAAAACTCCGTTTCTTATTGCTGGGGAAAGAACAACCTTACCTTTTCTTTCAATTGAGAATAAACAAGAAAACAAGTCTCTTTATAAGTTATCAGTTAAGCTTTCAGAAAAAGCTCCTGTTGGAAGATTTTTAGGAAGCATTATTCTTTATACTGATAATTCTTTTCAACCTAGCGTGATTATCAGAGTATCAGGAAGGGTAATTCCAAAAGACGAAACAGTTTTTGCTGTGTCACAATAAATATTATTTGATTTCTTATAAGGTGGATTTTCTCTAAATAATTGACATAACAAAATCAGCAACATCGGTAATCTTCTCAATTTCTTCTGATGCTTTTTTTGCAAATGGCCTCCAGAAAAGCCCCATAGCTGGATTAGTTGTGTGCTTTTTTGCTGAAAAATCTTTAATATTACCATGATCACTTAAAAGTAAAACTGTTGCTTTTTTTAGGTCGATGTTATCAAGGAGAGCATAGATATCTTTTTCAAGGGCTTCAAGGCTTCTAACTGCATCCTGTAAAGTTCCGTTGTGTCCCAAATAATCTGTAAGAAAATACTCATATAATGAAAAGTCATAGGATTTAGATACTTCTGCAATTATTTTACCTGCCTTTGATGCTGCCCAAATTGGAACATAGTACCCTTGTTCCCTGAGGCTGTTGTTTGTCAAATCATGATAAACAGCTTGTTCATTAATTAGTGAATGCAGGTTTAAAAGGTCTATATTCGCTGCAAGAGATGCTATTGTAGTTGCAGAATACAAACGCTTCTCATTTTTATTAAGATTTTGAAAAAATGTGGGAGTGTACGCATTCAAAAAGATCGGGGTTTTCTCTTTTATATGTATGCGTTTCAGCAAGGAATGTTCTTTAATCAATTGACGAAGGATTTTATTCGGGAATCCGGTTAGGTGATAACCTAGAATATTCGCTGCATTAATGCCTGTAAATAAAGATGTTTGTCCGGTCGCACTTTGAGGAATACTTTGTAAATCTAAAGATGCATCAAGTCCGGGGCGGTAGCCTTCACAGTGTGTTTTGTTAGAGATTTGTCATTGAAGGTCCCACTAAAAAGAGATCGTTTTGTAAGTAAGCATGGATTAATTGCTGAGTCCATCGGGCCAAGGCCCATCCCATTTACAAAAAGCATTATTATTGAATGAATTCGGTTCATTTTATAGGTGCGTCTTTTGGTTATTTATTTTTAGAAGACGTTTCAGTAAATGCTGTAATATTTTCGAATCCAGCCAGACGGACAATGTCCATGATTTGAATTATTGTCCCATACGTAACCCTTTTGTCTGCTTGGAGAATAACATTTTCTTTTGATTGAAGAATTATTTGTTTATCAAGCTCTGTTTTTAAATCTTCAAGTGAAACCGGTTTATCATTGATATGGATTGTGTCATCAGCTTTTACAGCAATAACAAGTTTCTCAAATTTTTGTGGTGAAGATGAACTGGCTTTTGGTAGATCTAGTTTTAGTCCCGGGTGTTCCAAAAAAGTCGAAGTAACAAGAAAAAAGATAAGTAATAAAAAAAGAACGTCAATCAATGATGTAATATTAATGGCAGGTCTGTGGGTTAGCTTTGTTCCAAATTTCAATTTTCCGGTTTCCTGTCAGCTATGATTTGCTGAAAAAAACGATGTGCGTAGTATTCCAGATCAAGTTGAAATGTTTCTACTTTTTTTACGAAATATCCATGAGCTACTAAAGTAGGAATTGCAATTCCTAAACCTGCAATTGTCGTAACAAGGGCTTTTGATATGCCTGCTGAAAAGGCTTGTGCCTGCCCAAGCCCTTCCTTTGCTACTACTTCAAAAACGTCAACCATACCAATTACTGTACCGAGGAGGCCTAGAAGAGGAGACACTACTGCAATAATTTCAAGAACTACTAACCCTCTTCGAAGTTCGCTAACAGCCTGTCTTCCATTAAGTTCAATTTCTTCAAGAACCTGTGTATATGTATTGTTTTGTTTAGACTGAATTAAACGTAAAATTGAAGGTAACGGAGATGTTTTGAAATTATTTTTTAATGAGGAAAGATCTGTTTCGCTGCGGTCGACCAGTGTGAGAACTGATTTCGGAAAAATTCTGGATTTTCTCAATGAGAAAAACCGTTCTATAATAATAGTTAATGACAGGATTGAACAAACAAGCAGGGGGATCATAATCAGGCCACCCTGTAATAAAAAATCCATAACTGACTTCCTTTCTTAAGATAATTTTGTGGCTTGGTAATTATAATGCATTTATTGAAAAATACTATCAAAGTTTCAAAAGAGGTCGTTTTTGCCCAGTATTATATTCTTTAAAATTGTGATTATTGTGCTCCGAAAGAATTTTTAAGTATTATTCATATTTAAATTCAATTTTAAACCAAAGGCCCTTTTTGCGAAGGTTTATAAGAACCTCTTCTGGGATAGGAGGGAGAGGACTGGCTTTTTCAATTGCATTTAAGGGATACCTTTGACTTATTATATCTCCATTATGATAAATTACTCGGATATCAGAGATTTCGCCGCTTTGAAGAATTTGAAACAAAACAACTGTTTTTGTAGCATTAACGGATGTTTGAGAATATAGCAAACTTAATTGCCATTGGTTTGAAATTGTTTGTAAAGCACTTTTCATATATTTTCCAATTTCTGTAGAACGTGCATTGTATGATGCTTCAGCAAGAGCCTCAGCGTTTGAAAGAGGTCTTTTTTCAGAAATTGTGCCAAGACCTTGAGTAGAAGGCAATGCTTCGGATGGGGTATGAGAAATTTCCTTTTCTATTTTTTGTTCGGGTTCCGGTTCTGAGGTTTCTTTTACAGCAATATCTTTATCTTCTTCCTGAACGGCAATTTTAATAGAGTCATTTTTTTCCTGTTTTTTGGTGTCATCTTCTTTAGAAGAGAGTTCCGCAATACTTTCTTGAGGCTCCGGAAGGATAGATGTTTCTTCTTTTTGGGGAGAAAAGGGGTCTTTTATACTGGAATTATCTGTTTCTCCGTCAAGATTAGGAGATTTATCTGCTGATTTTGATTCATTCATATCAGAAGCTAATGTATCCATGTCTGAGATTTTAGTGGTTTCAGGAGGAGGAGACTTTTTTATAGCGTTTGAGGGGGCTGCGACAAAATCCAGTTTGAGAGCCGGTGGTTTGATTATAACCGGAACAAAAGGTTTTGATGTATTTTGGAGGCTTACAACAGCAGTCAAATGTACTGCTATAGATAGAATAAATGCTATGCCAAAACGTATTTTTAAAGGATTCAATGCTTTGTTAATCCCCAATTAGGCATTTTTGCTTCAAAAAGCAAAAATGCCTAATTGTTGAGTAAGGGTATATATTCTGCATATATTGTGATGTTTTAAAATATCCAGAATACAGAAGATCCGGGTTTATTTTTCTTTGTTTTTAATCAAAATAATAATCGTTTTGTCAATAACTTCGAAGGTTTTTGGATGAATAAATCCATCCTGAACTTGTAATTCCGGCTTCATGCCCTTGGCAAAAAAAACTGAACGTGAAGTGCCGTCGAATTTTTCAGGATCAACATCCAGTCCCATAGTCATTTTGTAAACCATAGCTTGCTGTTTAAGCGGGGCGTTAACCTTGAATGCTATTGTTTTGCTTTGATCAGGAAGATTGCCTGAAGCAAAAAGTTCCTGTATGCTTTTTATTTCTTCAATACCAAAGGAATCCTTATAGAAATCAACTACCTTGTCAAATGAATCATCAGAAAGGTAAAATTGTGCTTCAGACATTATCATTCCCTGTGACAGCTCAGGACGTGTTGCGCGTAACTTCTCTTGAATATCTTTGGATATTTGTGTTAATTCGCTATCAAAAGTTGCTTGTGGATATGTAGGAACACTTTTTGAAGTGGTTACCTGTTCCTGCGACCAGCATAAAGATGTTGTAAAAAGAAGAACACATATAGCAGTAAGCAATTGACGGAACTTCTGTTTCATAATAGATTTCCTCCAGTTTAAGTTTTATTAAAGAAAAAAATAATATCACATCAATATAGGAAATGCAAAAGCCAATGCATAAAAAGTGTAAAAATATTTCAAAGGAGGTGCTTTTCTATTTATCAAATTCGGTTCTGGATGTGTTAAGGGCAGCAATTGACACATCCGGAGGTAGAGAGGTGTTTTTTCTGGGGGAAATCGGGAATGGTAAAGTTGTTGAGAATATAGAGGTTTTGGCAAGGGGTACAAAGGAAGCAGTACCGATAGTTG
>JAVCCS010000005.1 GCA_030765365.1 Candidatus Theseobacter exili | reverse complement strand
TCCTGCTTCTGGTTCCATTTACTCTCTGTAAAAAGGTCCCAATATACCGAATACCTTCTTTCGTGAGTTTTAAAAAAAGGTTTTAATATAATATCCCTGGGGTGTCCCACATCCTCTGTCCTGAAGGTGTTGGGTTCTCCTTCAACAGGCTTTAACCAGCTAGCAGGATCTTTATCTTCTGTCATTAATACAGGCACATACAAAGGGTCATTTGCCTCAGGATCATTTTCAGGTCCCAGGTCACCAGCCATCACGAGGGGACCATACATTACAGCAACCCTAGATGGATTATCAGGCATCGGTTCTGTTCGTAATGTAAATGGGATTTTCACTTCTACAACATCTCCATCTTTCCATTGACGGCGTAATGGAATAAACGAACCGGGTGATTGAGAAACCCTTTGCTTTTTACTATTTACCAATATTTCAATCTCCTCTTCAGCCCAGCCCGGATACCTGATATTAAGTGTAAAAGTAACCGGTTCTGAACAACCAACTGTAAACTCACTGTTCTGCTCTGACGGATACCCGGTCTTTTGGGTAAGTACAACCTCTTTTTCTTTCCATGTCAACTCTGATGCAATATACTGACTAACAAATAGTTCCTGGTGATTATAGAAATAGATATTCCTGCCATATACAGAGTGATTTTCCATTCCTGTCCCAACACAGCAGGTGAACCATAAAGGATTCTGATACTCTTTTTTTCCTCCCATTTCGAGAGAAAGATTATAAATCACCCTTCCGTCATTAGGATTCTGAGAAGAGAGAATATGGTTAAACAAAGCTCTTTCATAATAGTCTGCCACCTCGGCTTTTGCATCCCACAAAAACAGATGTCTTGAGAGTTTTAGCATATTATTTACGTTGCATGTTTCAGTAGTTCCGTCACTGAGCCTGTTATTAAGATGGTCGGGTTCGCCAAAATATTCATGATTGCCATTTCCCCCTGTGACATAAGAGTGATGATTTACAACGGTGCTCCAGAAGAATTTAGCAGCATTCATATCATTTGAATCAGCTGTAAGTTCATACCTTCTCGCCAGGCCGACCAGCTTTGGTATCTGTGTATTGCAATGCTTTCCCGGAAGAATATCTATACCAGCTGCAAGTGAGTCGAGTATTATCTCATGATGAAAAACCCTCGAAAAATCAAGATATTTTTCATCCCCGGTGTCGGCATACAACTCTGCCAGCACCTCATTAATTCCTCCATGCTCACAATTCAGCATCTCCTGTATCTGGCTGTGGTCAAGGTCTTTTACAATAGTGCTTATCCAATCGGCCAGGCCTGCTTCAATTCCTATTGCATCCTGGTTGCCACATAGATGGTATGCATCTCTCAACCCTGCCATCACTTTATGTTGAGTATAAAAAGGCACCCATATCCCGTTCAGGTCAAAACCCTTCGACCTGATATCTCCTTTTGCAACCTCTTCCTCAAGAATTCTCTTTCCTTCAGGGAAAGCACCAAAATAGCCCTCACCATCAGCCTCCTGGCACTCCTTTAATTCAGATACGATATAATTTACCCTTTCCAGAAAACGAACATCACCGGATGACTGATACATTTCTGAACAAGCAGTCAGGTAGTGTCCCAGGCTATGTCCGGCTATTGTATTATCCTCCCATCCATGATAATGTTCAGCCCTGGGTTCCAATCCCGCCTCAGACCGGAATTTAGCAAGGAACCTGTCGGGTTCATAGTTTAACAGAGATCTTATATTCAACTCCATAGCAGACTTGAAAGGACCATCTAATAGTTTGACGTCTGTAAGTTCAAATGGTAAAACCCTGAATTGAATTTTATCAGACTCTGCACCCTCAATCATGTCAGGTTTGTGTTCCCCGCATCCAAAGATGGTAATAGTTGCGATTATAGTTAAGAATAACTTAAACAATGAAGATTTCATTATTATTTTAGGTGTTTGTTTTACACTTATTTCTCAATACAAATATAAGAGATTTTTTTACATTGTTGTCCGGTAAAACCGGACATTAGTTAGTTTTTCTATTTAAATATCTGATTCTCAGATATGTTATTTTTCATTATCAAAAGTAAGCCCCCTTCAATTCAGGGAATAGAGACATTTCATAATGTTTTTCACGTTGTTTGATAATTCTAAGCCAAGCTCCTTCCGGATCCTCTAAAAAGGAGTATATATCAATGTAATTCATTAGTTGTTGCCTGATAATAGATACCATATTGGAGAATGCCCAGTTGCGTTTTAATTTACTCTTTACCAATGTTATCAATAAGTTGGCGAGCATATCTGCCCATATCTGGATTTCTATCGCATTCTCATTATCTCCAAGAAAATATTTTAATGGGAAGTTCTGTTTGAGTTGTTTAAAGAACTTATGTAAAGCTTTGCATAAATCTTTGATCTATTTCTTGTGGATTTCAGCTAATCAAGCAAATTTTCGTTCTTTCCCAAGAATTTGAACCTGACCTCCTCCGATTGCTTAAAATACTTAATGCAGCTAACAATCAGTTCTTCAACTGTTTGACGTTGTTTTATATTACTGCTTTTGGTTCTGGCAATATTGCCACTACTAAACAAAGCAATAATATTTATGTAAAGTAATTATGTAAAGTAATAGTGTGTTTATGGCTTACCCAAGAAGATTCCTGCTATTTACTTTGCATAATCTTTTACTTTACATAAAAGAACAGTTCTATCTGCCATCTCTTCTTGTAAATAAGAGCAACTTTCTCCGCTGTCAGTTCAAAATTATTAGTTATAAACTCGAACAAGCGTTCATTAACGCTATCCCAATAGGCTATGTGCCTTGCTCTATGCTCAAGTTTTTTGTTTAACCCATAATACAGAATCACTTCTTCATCCTTCAGCACCCCTGAATCTGTCTCATCTGGTATATCAAACTCCTTGCGGGCTTTATAAATAGCGTTGTCTTTCAGTCTTGTAACATACCAAATTGAATTTTTTGTAAACTTCTCATATTGTGCGTAATCGACATAGCCTTTATCGAAGGTTATGATTGAGCCTTTAGGTAAATGATGAACCTCTTTTTAGGAATGTGTGGTCGTGGCGGACAGCCTCACTGTAACGAATCAGGTGTGGAACATTTTCTTCGGCTTTAATGATTGTATGAGCTTTGATACCCCCTTTCTTTTTACCTTCTATCGGGTTACGACCAACCCCCTTCAGGATGTCTTTTAAAAGTGTTATTGTGGTAGAATCCATGATATATAACCGCTTTATATCTGTATCGCTTAACCGGCTGTCCGCTAAAAATGAAGCATGTTTTCGGTATACGCTCATATAGATGTCCCCGAATACCTTACTGCTACGACGTTCATTGGCCTCAGAAAAAGTGGAGCGTCGAACAACATATGACATCCCCAGATGGGGTAACTTATGAGCATTAGCCAGTAAACCTAAGACGGCTTCCCTAATGGAATGATAACCTTCGAAAGCAATGAAAAGCATAACAACCAAGTGGTTATAAGTAGTGAATTTTTTCACATACCGATCTGCCTGGTGCTTTGCTGCTGTTTTTCGTATGTTTCCTTTATCTATATACATTAATAACTGACTCAATATCGGCTGTCCGGTAAAATTTGTACTTTTACTCATGGTTACTCCTTGATTTGTCGTAATTTCAAAGATAACCATATTGGGTTGGTCTAATCGACCAACCCTCTTATATATTTTTACCGGACACTAGTGTCATGTCAAGATAATATTGTCGGATAAAGTTTTTTAAGCTTTATCCTTGCATCATCGGTTCTAAATTGCCAATTG
>JAVCCS010000160.1 GCA_030765365.1 Candidatus Theseobacter exili | reverse complement strand
TTAAACTATCCCCACTAATTACACCTATTTCTACATTCCAGTCACTCCAATTATAACCTTGCCATACACTTTTTGAATAAATCACCATATTTTGATAAGATGTATCAGCACGCCAGGATGTCTGTAATCTTCCATATTGTGGTGAAGGGTCAACATTATTAGTAAAATTAACCGGAAGAGAAAGCCCATTTATTGATACTTTGTAAATATCCTGGATTTCATTAATTATTCCAAGATAAACGATTGTACCATTATCTAAAAATACAGGATGTCTGATTATTTGATTACTCTGATTTATCAAAAGAATAAGTTCCGGATAATCTGCATCAGCAATATCTTTCATCCAGAGTTGTGTGGTAGTATCGTTTTTCTTTTTTGTATAAACAAGTTTAGTTCCATCAGGAGATAAAGATGCATATTTTAAGTCTATATTTTCAAACTCTTCAAATATATCCGGGTTTCCTATCTCCGTATCTGCATGCGTAAAATCTGTGCTTATCTTGAATACTCTGAAATAGTCTACACCAGATACTTTTGCCGTAAAAACTACTTCATCTCCTCCTGTTGTAAATGCCGGATTTAATATAGTTTCTTGCCCTGTATAATCAGTGAGTTTAGTCTCTATACCTGTTTCTAAATCTCTCATATAAATATCACCTGTTGATTTAATAATGCCGGTATCTTCATTTCTTTCGACATTCTTAATGTATAGAATCCTTCCTTTATCAGTTGTAGAAATAACAAGTGAATAATTTTGTGATTTATTGGCTGTCGGATATGCCGTATCTGTTACCGAAACATTGAAATTTGAAACACCAATTTCATCCGGCACTCCGGAAAGAGTGGCAGTTGAAGAATTGAAAGTTAATCCGGAAGGCAACGTCCCACTCAAATTCCATGTATAGTTTCCGCTGCCACTTGTAACGTTAAAATTCTGACTATATGGTTCGTTAACTGTACCATTTGATAAAATACCGGGAACTATATTTCCCAGACTCGGATGCACGGTAATTGAACCATCCCAATATTGAGTATCCACATGAGCATCATCATTAGCTCTAACTTGAAAAAAGAAATCTCCCGAAGAAGTAGGAGCTCCTCCAATAGCTGCATGGGATGAATCGGTAGTTGATAAATTCAAACCGTATGGCAAACGACCGGCAAAAACCTGGAAATCAACAGGTGTTTCTTCTCCTGCAGCTGGATCTAAAGTTGCCGTAAACATTACGCCGGAATACCAAACATTCACCATGCCGTCCGGAGCAGGATCAGGAGAAGCAGTAAGAGTTAAAGCGCTTGATATTGACGGTAATAGAAAAACAAAAAAAAGAACAGCTATTAAAACAAAACTATATCTACATAATTTATTTCTTTTACCCATTTTTTTCTTTGCCCTTCTAATTTGTTTAATCAATGTCAATTGCTTTTCTTAATACAAGTATTACATCAGAAATATCTATTCCTCCAACACCATTCATATCAGCAAGTTCTATAAGCCATGCAGGATATGGAGAATTATAAGTTTCTTCTTGAATTGTTACTGAAAGTCCGATTGCCATTCTTAAACATAAAACTACATCAGATATGTCTATGGTCCCATCCCCGTTTATATTTCCCAACAGAAAAGTGCCTTCCTTAATAATAGTTGCATTTCCACCAATAGTCACTACAATAGGACTTTCTTCTTCTGTAAACGTAAGTGTCCCTGAAAATCCATATACCCCATTCGCATCTGAAGGAACTTGCACAGTATATGTAATTGTAAAAGGTAAAACACCGCTTCTGCTAAAAAAAGGACCCCATTTGTACCTATTTTCTAAAGGTATGTATTGGGCAGATTCAGGAACAGAGCTTGTAATTGTCCAGTTTTGCGGTAATTGAGGTAAATACTCCCTAACTAATACTCCTGTTGACGGATTTGCAACATCAGTCATAACATTAATTGTAACATTAAAAGTTCCTCCCGGAACATAAAAAAAAGGCAAATTCCTTGTCGCAGTATTACCAGCAAAAGAAACTTTTATAAAAACAACACTAATAAGAAATATAAATAAATGAATGAATTTCCTTTTCATACTATTTATTTTAACGTTCTTTATAATTTCTGTCAAATTTTCCAATTATCGGCGGGGTATAAAACCCCGCCCTACGAAAGGCAAGAATAGGCAAGGGAAAAAGAAAGAATGAGATTGCCGCCTTTCAAGCTTAATCCAAACCAACAGCTTTTCTTAAAACAAGAATAACATCAGAAATATCAACGACTCCATCGTTATTCATATCAGCTGTAGACAAATTTACCGTATCAAGACTAATTGCCATTCTCAAACATAAAATAACATCAGAAATGTCAACTTTTTTATCATTATTGATATCTCCTGATTCAACTATTTCCCCTACTCCTAAATTAACAATTTTTGGCAATGCCATTGATTCCCATATTGGGTCAGTTGGTCCTAATGTAATAGCAATATTTTCTGTTTGCTCACTGGCATCCCATATTTTAAATGTAATTGTATCTCCTGACTCTGCTCCTTCATCTATACCCGGAGACGTACTATCATCTCCGTAAACAGCAATAAAACCATACAATCCAGCTTTATCCACTACATAACTACCACAGCAAACACCAGTAGGGTCAAATGCACCTACTTCATCTCCTATATCTATGTCTAATCCGTTAATTTGAACAGAGCCATAAAAATTGCATAAAGTGGAAGTCGCATAAACAGGTGTAAAATGATTTTCTGCCAATGCAAAATTCATTCCTGTAAAACAAAAAATAAAAATTACAAAAAAAACTGTTATTTGTTTATTCATTTGC
>JAVCCS010000229.1 GCA_030765365.1 Candidatus Theseobacter exili | reverse complement strand
ATATGCTTTAAAATTTGTCTGATAGTACTGTTTCATATTGTGCATAGGGGAGGATTTTAAATTTTTATCGTGTCATCGGGGTCACTCACTTTAAAAGACGAGGTCTTTATTCTTAATATTTTTGTATCGATAAAGCTGGCTTTTTGAAATTGCTTAGCAACTCTTTATCCATAGTTTTGGAATAAGCTACAACTTAAGGCCCGGAGCCGTTTTTCTGTCGATGCAATCTGTCAAGAATGTAGACACGACCCTCAGCCTCTGTAAAATTTGATAGTACTGTTTCATATTGTGCATAGGGGAGGATTTTAAATTTTTATCGTGTCATCGGGGTCACTCACTTTAAAAGACGAGGTCTTTATTCTTAATATTTTTGTATCGATAAAGCTGGTTTTTTGAAATTGCTTAGCAACTCTTTATCCATCGTTTTGGAATAACCCTACAACTTAAGGCCCGGAGCCGTTTTTCTGTCGGTGCAATCTGTCAAGAATGTAGACGCGACCCTCAGTCTCTTTTCGCAAAACAACAATATCTCTGCCCTTCAATTGGGCACTCAGAATTTCGTGAATTTTTTGAAGAGCTGATATGAGAGTAAAATCAGAATAGTTCCTAAGCCTAAACCATAACCCCGTATTTGGTTTCTGGCGAGCATAGAGATTAGCTAATGTGGTTTTCCCATATCCTGTTGAGCCATGAATCCACAAGAAACAGAAATTTCCAAAAGCCTCTTGGATTTTCAAAAGCTCTTGTGATCGGTCTATACAGGGTTTTGGCAAAACCGGGAAATTCGATTGGAAGCTCTGCCGTTCGATTACTTCAAATGGCATTGCATCTTGAATATGTTTAGTTGCTTGTTCATTTAATAGAAGCGCCACCATTTTTTCAAGATTATTAACTCCGGCAGCTGTTTTTGTGCTATCAGCAGTTAAATTTTTCAATCTTTCCCTGTCAATTTTAGCAGTGGTTTCTTCTGATAAGACGGCTTCAAGATTTGTTTTGTTTAAGGTCTTTCCAGGCTTGTCAGCGATAAAGTGAGTTACGTAATACCACAGACTGTTTATTACTTGGATAACCTCACGAGGGTCATTTATCGGCCTTGGAAGATCTGCCAAGACCTGTTTAATGTCATTTTCAATGTCTGTATACGATGATTGACCTGTATCCCATGAAATACGATCAACAAAATCTCTTAGAAAAATTTTGTTGTCAGATTTTTGTATTAAGGTAAGGGCATTTTTCGATATATTTGCTTTTTTGGTATAAAAATTTTTGAGAATTTCGATTGCGGTTGTCTGATCGTTTGCTGATAATTTACGACTTTTAATAAGATCCCAAAGATCAAGTCCATTATCGGCGTAGATCCAATCAACATTTCTTTCTTTGCCTCTGTCTGAAACAGAGCACAAACGCATGAAAAGGAGAATGTCCGGATTTCTCTTTTTATGCCTGATAAAATTTTCTATCAGGTCTTTTGCAGACTTGCTATTAAGTGTGACGCGCTTCTTTTCATTCTTTATCTGAGTAAGTTCTGCATCTGTAATATTACCTATCGCATCTCGTCGAACCAAGTCTAAATCTTCAACGAATTCAGTTAAAACCTCTTCATTTTCACCACATTGCAGCCATGCCAATAAAGTCTGATAGGCTTGGTAGTTATAGCCTCGAATGATATGGCCGGCGTGCCGTTCGATATCTGGAACCAATTCAATCATGATAGAAATCGGAATTTACCTTTTTATGGTGACTTGGCGCAATTTTGAACTCTCCATGAATGGGACAAATAACCGTCACTATAGTTGAAGAATTTACATATTTTACCTTCGAGTAATCATAAAAATTTTCATGTGCTTTTTTAAATTCAACGATTACATCATTTTGGTTTTTTCTTTTTGGTATTGATTATTATGCCTTTTATTTGCTTAACGTTTAGTTCATCAGTTGGCTTGATGTGATGTTAAACATCATTATGTATTTGCTCTGCTGTGAGTATTCGGCTTGAAAGCCTATCGATAGTAGCTTTATCAAAGCGGCCTTTCACTTTTCGCAAATAGCTAATAAGTCCGTTTATTTCCTCATCGTTATCAATTATCAGGTATTTAATATCATTGGGTTGGAAACTTAATCTAATCCCATCAATCTTTTGATTATATACATCTTTCTGTTTTTTTGTTTTTATATTTGATATTGGTACAAATGGTTGAACATCAGGGTGATTAATAGGGGGGACATAACGCCACTCTCTTTCATCGGCAAATCTGAAATTATTAATTTTTTTGCCATTTCTTTTCAGAAGACCTTCATAGTTTTTAATATATCTGTATGTATCAAATATCTTCATATAATCTTCTGACAACCCCCTAAAATGTTCACCATCCCTTAGTTTATTCATATGCCGATATATACCATTAAGGGCAGCATTGAAGTTGTCGGCAAATTCACTGTGTTTATTAACGTATAAAACAGGGTTAAGACCCTGTCGATTAGCCCATTCTTTTTTTAAACCGATGCCGTACTTGCCGTATTTATTCATGTGCACCTTGTGCTCAGATAACTTCAGATCACAAAATGAGATCATTGGTACGCCAAACTCCCGAACAGAGCTTTTTCCCTCGATCTTTTCGCGTGCATAAGAAACCTTAAAAGTTTTTTGCAAAATACTAAACAGCCCGTCTTTTGTAGTGAAATGGAAAAGAATATCTGGGTACAAACTATTATTAATTTTTTCTTTCATGATTTTATTCACCATTTATAATGTATCATTGCTGTCCGGTTAACTTCTTTTACTACAATATAACACTTTGATTATTAAAATGATACTTGCAATTTTGCTTTTTGAGATAGCGTTTTTCAGTTTTTTGTAATTTTCCCTCCCGGTGAGGGTTTTTTATTATAAAATCAATCT
>JAVCCS010000278.1 GCA_030765365.1 Candidatus Theseobacter exili | reverse complement strand
TTTTCTTGTGTGAAACACGCAATTTCATTTTAAAGTTATCAACAACGAAAAACGAAAGTTTTTCTCCTTTTTCTAATTCTTTTCTGTATTTCCTTATTTCAGGGCTTGTAATTACCTGAATATCAATGCTGCCAAAGCCTAACTCACAGGTTTAGGGGACTAACTCACAGGTTTAGGGGACTAACTCACAGGTTTAGGGGACTCAACTCACAGGTTTAGGGGACTAACTCACAGGAATCGTTGTTTATGTGAGTTAATTCCTATATTTGTGACAAAAGCAACAAATATGGCAAACATCAGACCTTTCTCAAAAGACCGTTTTGCAAAGGTTTCAAGGGAAATCTTAGACAAAAACTATCGCACAAAACTTGGACTTCATGCTCAAAAACTACTCTATGGGCTTGCTTCCTGTCTGGATGAGAGCGAGAACATGTTTCCGGAGTGGGATATACACATTGAAGGGCTGTTTAAATACATGAATATTCAGGGCACAAACAAACGTTATGAGATTGTCCGCGATACAATTCTGGAGATTGCTCAAAACCCGCTCCAATACAGAGTCAACGAAAAAAAATGGGGTGGGTGGTCTTGGCTCTCAATGTGGAAATTTGATGCGGAGAACTCTAGCTATGTAACAATCAAAATGGGCAACGATGTCAAACCATATCTTTTAGGATTGAAAGAATATTGCCGCCTTGAAGCCCGCTATTACATTAAACTTTCAAGTAACTACAGCATGTGGCTCTATCCATTGCTTCGCAACGTGGCCAACAAGCGAGAAGCATTTATGGAACTGACACTTAAAGAAATACGAGAACTGACCTACAACGAGAAAACAAATGCTTACTCCCCTGAAAAAAACAGAAACGCAAATGCAGCCTTGCTTAACTGGGTTATCGGCATAGAAAAGAAACGGGGGGCAAAATACTATTCACCGGTTGAAACAGTGACAAAGGACGGGGAGATTAAACAAACCGGTGCTATTGCTGAAATCAACGAGAAAACAGACCTATATGTCGAATGCGATGTTTTGAAAACAGGCAGACAAATGTCTCATGTCCGCTTCAATGTTCAGTTTAAAACAGATACATTCCAGGGCAAAAGAAAAGCAATTAAGAAGGCATACAGAACGGACTACAAAAAGGATGGCTCCAGACAACTTGTTATCGAAGAAATAAAAAACGGTATTGACAAAGACCGGATTTCTATCTCAATGCAAACGGTTGAGGAAATGGCTGCAGCGCAGGGAAAACGGGTCGGAGATCTGCTCCGGGAAATGGGCTACCGCAGAGATGGGGAAAGAGCCTTTAAAACCTAAGCCAATTATGCACCTCTGGCCAGACACATTATAGAAGAAGATTTTTTGAACTAACAAAGAAAAACGCATTAACTTAGAATATGAAACACCCTGATAAAGAAATTCAGAAAAACAAGAAAAATATTTGAAAAATTGTCCTCCGGATCAAAAAGAATTGCTGGCTCATCTTTTTCGTGTCGGAAATGCCTCATATCGATATCACCAGCTGGCAGCGACCGCTTAAAGAGTCCTACCAGTACATGAATACCATGAAGAACGGTACCGGATTGCAAAAATCGGAAATGTTGCAGAAAGCCGTAACAGAAGAGCTTCATCTTGGTGTTCTGTTAAAAAACAAAGATCTGGACAAATTAATCAGTCCGGAGAAGATCCTGGAGAAGGTTAAATTAATCCCGCCTAAACTATCAAGGGGCCTGAGTATTTAAAACGTTAAAACAGGATTTATGATACAATTAATTATACTGCTTATCCCCTTTCGGTCAAGCTGACTTGATTATTTCGTTAAATGGTATTGGAGGGGTGTCTATCGCTTGCTGAATCAACCGGTAAAACAGTTCCCCCCTATATGTTGATAATTTCCTATTAAACCGAAATAACCCAATTAACCAAACCGTTGACATTGTAAGAAACGAAAAAGAAGAAGAATTAAAATTTCCAGAATTACCAGCAAATCTTGAAATTGGAAAACAAATTGTTAATTGGGGTGGGAATGCTGCATTTGGAGGTTTGAATCAATTTCAAATTAAAATCTGAATATTCTTAAAATTCTCACTAAAAACTGTCGAGAATATTTGCCGTTTTTGTACCAACCGGTTGTAGCTTTTAATTTTGTGCCTTCATTAGTTCCACTATCACCTACATAGACTGCTTCGCTTTGGCTCATACCTATATAAATCATTCCGGATCGGGCTTTTGAGCTGGAATGGTAGTGACTAACACCACTTTTGTATTGGGAAAATTCTCCATCAATATTTTTCCCCTTAAAGACTTCTTAAATTCACTTCAATTAATTGTTTAAATGCAAAACCTATCCTGATTTTAAATTTTGCTGATTTAATCCTGCCCTCCAGCAAGGCAGGTTTATATCCAAATGTGAAAAGCACCATACTGTAATGTATTGAATAATAGATACATAGCGGGGGGGGGAGGGGTGAAAATTAGTTTTTTAGAAAACCAAACAGTACATTTGTTTCAAATAACGGCATCAAAAAAAATAGTATTTAGAGGTGCCCTTGTATTAGATAACCTACAATTATGAATGAGCAGGGTAAAACCAAAGAAGAACTTATAAAAGAGTTACAAGAATTACAGCAAGAGAATAATTTCTTAACGGCATTATACGATAAAGACAACCACGATCGCAAACGGGCAGTGCAAAAATTAATCATTGCTAACAAAGAGCTTGTATCTCAAAATGAGGAGAAAGAAAAACGTGAAGCAGAATTAATCATTGCTAACAAAACAACTCTCCAATCGGAGAAAAATTTCCATCGTTCCATTTCAAAATTTCCTATGGGCATACGTATTGTTTCCGTCAATGGAGAAACAATTTATGCCAATAAAGCCTTCCTGGCTATTTTTGAATTAAACAGTCAGGAAGAATTTACAAGTACATCAGCAATAAATCTATACACTCCCGAAAGTTATGTGCAACACCAGAAAAGAAAAGAAAAAAGAAAGAACGGACATAATGTATTTGATTATGAGATAAGTATTGTATGTGCAAACGCGGGAATCCGCCATATAAAAATTTGGAGAAGAGAAGTTCTGTGGAATGGGACCAAGCATTATCAGGTAATTAATCTCGATATTACGGAACAAAAGAAGTTAACCATAGATCTGATAGCAGCCAGAGAACACGCCGAAGAAAGCGACCGTCTGAAATCAGCTTTTCTTGCCAATATGAGTCACGAAATACGTACTCCCATGAATGGCATCCTGGGTTTTACCAGACTACTTAAAGAACAAAAGTTAACAGGGACAGAGCAGGAAGAGTACATCAGCATCATCGAGGAAAGTGGAGTACGCTTGCTTAATATCATCAACGATATTATTGATATTTCGAAAATAGAATCGGAACAAATGAAAGTTTCTATTTCAGAGGTTAATGTAAACGAGAAGATCAAATACATCTATACCTTTTTTAAACCTGAGGTTGAAAAAAAGGGAATTCAACTTAGTTTCAAAAACGGTCTGCCTGCAAAAGAAGCCATCATAAAAACAGACCGAGAGAAAGTCTCTTCCATTCTTATAAACTTGGTTAAAAATGCAATTAAGTTTACTTATAAAGGTTCAATAGAATTCGGCTATGTAAAAAAAGGGGAATACCTTGAATTTTTTGTAAAAGATACAGGGGCTGGCATACTAATGAGTCAGCAGAAACTAATTTTTGAGAGATTCAGACAGGCTAGTGAATCGCATGACCGAGGTTATGAAGGCAATGGTTTGGGTTTATCCATAGCGAAATCTTATGTAGAAATGCTTGACGGGAAGATATGGGTAGAAAGCGAAGAAGGGAAAGGCTCAATATTTTATTTTACTATTCCTTACAATGCTGTATTGGAAGAAAAAAGCGCAATCAGGAAAGATGTTTCTGAAGAGGATAAAGAAGTTCAGGTAAAGAAACTGAAAATATTAATTGCCGAAGATGATAAAATATCGAATTTCCTACTCACCAGCGCACTCCAAAAAATCTGGAAAGAAGTTTTACATGCAAAAACAGGAGTTGAAGCCGTTGAGCATTGCCGCAATAATCCTGACCTTGATTTGGTGTTGATTGACATTAAAATGCCCGTTATGGATGGGTATGAAGCCACACGTCAAATCCGTCAATTTAATAAAGATGTAATCATCATTGCACAAACAGCCTGTGGATTTTCAGGTGACAGGGAGAAGGCAATAGAAGCAGGATGTAATGATTATATTTCAAAACCAATTAATTATGCCTTATTGAAAGAG
>JAVCCS010000134.1 GCA_030765365.1 Candidatus Theseobacter exili | reverse complement strand
CTGAAATGATAACTTGTCTTCCAGCCAAGTTATACGAACCTTGACCAGATGATTCAGAGTCATCCGTCCTACCATTAGACGATCCGGCAGCCTTTTTCGCTTATTCAATTATATCTATAAAATCTATTTATTAGTTCGAATATGATACAATAAATGAGTAAAAGATCAATATGAATATTTCTTCTATTTGAATTTATGAAGATCCATATCTTTATCAGGATCTTTTAAAACCGCAATGCAGCCAAGGTTTCTGTACTTATCATCATAATCCATTCCATAACCGACAACAAACTTGTTTTCAATACAAAAGCCACAGTAATCAGGAGTAATCGCTATTACTCTCCTGGCAGGTTTATCAAGTAAAACGCACGTTTTAACATTATCTGCCCCTTTTTCCAGAAGATGCTGCTGTACCCATGATAAAGTTAATCCAGTATCAAGTATATCATCTACAAGCAAAACCTGCTTGCCCTTTATATCAGCGGTTATATCTTGAAGAAGCTGCACTTCTCCACAAGACTCAGTTTTCCCACTATAGCTTTTTACTCCCATAACATCAAAGACCAATGATCGTTCCAGATGCCTTATTAAATCCGCAAGAAATATTAAACCGCCTTTAAGTAAAGCAATTACAGTCATTTCCTTTTCAGCCCAATCATTACGGATATCATTTGCTAACATCTTAACCCTGCTGTCAATTTGATCTGCTGAAAAAAGTATTTTTGTGTTTTTCATGCGTTACCCTGATTTAGAAAGACTCTGTATATATTTTATTAAAAAAAAACCCGGACGGTTTAACCCGCCCGGGCTTTTTATTACTTTACCAATGTGTTAGAAACTGACGAGAATCTCGCCGCGAATCTCCACAATTGTATCATCAGCAGGACTACTGTAAGCATCGCCTGGCATAAACCATGCAACGTACAGCTGTGTGCTAACGTCTTCGGAATAATCATACTCAGCAATGAGATCTAATTCATTACCCAGTTTATCCGATGTACCATTTGTCAAAGGTAAATAACCACCATTGTCCTGAATAATATCACCCATGCTCTGAGCAACAGATTCAGCCTGAATATAGTGATAGTAATCTGCGATGAGTGTCAAATTCTCCATAGGAAGTACGCTTAAGCTGGCATTAATGATGTGGATGTTAGAACGAATCGGGCTGTATGCATATCCCAAATAATCGTATTCACCAATTTCATTAAAATTTTTGACTTTTCCATCAGCAGGATCATCATCACCTGATCCAAAGATGTAACGAAGACTAACTGCAGGTTCCCATGCAGCATCAAATATATAAGCCCCACCAAGTTCAAGTGCCCATGCTTCCAAATCTTGTGAAGAATTGGCATCGCCCATTTCGAAGTCTATTTCACCATGCAAATCAAGAGATTGCAATGGTGAAGCAGTTCCGACAAGGCCAAAAATTAAAGGCTTAGCGTCTGTTACATCTTCTTGCTCATAAATTACGAAACCGTCTATTGCAAATGACTCAGCTTCATAACGAACGTCCAGAACGTAAATATCAAAGTCCTGGTCCAGTTCCATTGATTCAGCTAACTTCGCATAGCAACCAAATACTGTCCATGGATAAAAATCCAGGGCAGCTGCAAAAGCATCATAAGTAAATCTTTTCTCTGCATCGGTTACAAGAAAAGTACTAAGACCAATGTACTGGCGTCCTATTTTCGCTGTAAGCGGTGTATAATACAGCTCACTTAGTTTAACATAAGCCTGCTCTAAGTTAACTGACCAATCACGCCATGTTGACGGATCTTCTACTAAAGCACTACCCCATGTACCCAAGCCTTCGATTTCAACAGCAACCATAACATTGTCTGTTAGGTCAGCTTCTACATCTACCAGTGCGCGGGTATGAAACCAACCATGGGTTTCTTTAGTAAGTGTACCATCTTCATTAGGTATTTTCCAATCGATAAGCTGATAACCTCTTGTTCTCAACTCTCCACTGACCTTAACATTCTGTGTTTCAGCGTAACCAGATGTGGCCAGACAAAGAACAAGGGCGGCACTCATTCCCATAAATAGCTTTTTCATAAATTTTTCCTCTCCGAATATTTATGCAATATCTTACAATTATATCACGATAATGTATCACAGTTGATCTATTCATTCATCACTCCACGTTGACTTCAGGCTTCACTTGATTATTTCACCTCCTTTCTCGCCTTATTAAAGCCACCTCGAGTGGGTATTTAAACACAGCTACAACATTCCTTGAGTGGATGCTATCACCTGAAAAACAGGCTTGTCAACCCTTTTCTTCCTTTATGCAAAACTCCATTATCCACTTCTTCGTAATATTTCTATTTGTTTTTCTCACTGTTAGTTTGCATGGATACGAGCAAACCTTCAGCCTGTTCAGCCCAAAAAGTATCAGGATAATTCTGAATTAGTTTTTCATATGCTTTCTCAGCTTCTTGCTGTTTCCCAATTTCATCGAGGCACCTGCCGTAATTAGTTAGAGCTCGTGGAATTAGATCTAAAGGTTCTTTCTGTTCAGAAATTTCTTTAAACAATATAGCCGCTTTTTCTGATTCACCCTGGCTTTCATAACAATATCCTAAAATATTTTTAACATAAGGTGCCATATAATGCTGAGAAAAACTTTTTAGAAATGTAATACAATCTTCTGAAGCTTTCTTATAATCAGAATCAATGTATTCCAAATTTATCATTTGATATAAAGCTAAAGGAGCTTCCTTGGTTCCACTATATTCTGAATAAACTTTATCAAAAGCTGCCAAGTTAGAAGCAAAAGCAAGAATCTCCACGGCTTTGTTGTTTTCATAAGTACTGAACGATGAATATGCAGCAAAACAAACAAGACAAAACACCAAAATGCTTATGAATATATTAACTTTCCTTTTATGCTGCTTATATAAAATAAACATTTTAACATTCTGCTGAACAAAAACGTCCTGATTTGCACCTTTTGCAGTTGTATTACTTTTTGTCACCTGAACTGAAGGTGATTTCTTTTTAACCATTCTAATTACTTCCTTTCGATATTGCCTGATCTACTACAGCTTCCGAATTTATTTTAAGCATATTAATAGCCTGTTCTGATAAACCTGCTCCTTAGCAGTTATATTAAATAATTCTTCTGTCAAAAGATCTTTTGGCTCGTGTGAATCAGTATTAAGAACAAGCCGCGCATCAGTTTTACTTGCCATAGAAGCAATCCATCCGTTTGTTAATGAATGTCCTTTTCTTGTTGTAATCTCAAGACAAACACCTTTTTTAGCTGCTAAAACAGCAGCATCCTCAGAAATTAATCCGGGATGAGCTAATATATCAACGCCTGCATCGATAGCAGCTCTATTTGTACCAGGTTCAACAGGTTCAACAGGTGTTTCTCCATGAACAAGAACTATAGTTGCCCCTAAACTTCTTGCTCTACCGACCATATGAGCAATTAAACTGCAGGGAATATGAGTAAGTTCTACTCCAGGAATAATTCTTAAAGGCATTACTGTCTGTAATTCCCTGGCAGCGTCTACAAGCCTGGGCACAATAAAATCAATATTACTCATATCTGCATGATCTGAAATACAAAGGGTCTTGTAGCCCTGTACAAAAGCCCTTCTGGCAAGTTCGGCCGGGCCAAGTACACCATCACTTAAATATGTGTGCGTATGCAAATCTATCATTTTTGAGTTTCCTTTTATATGTATCAGGCACTATTTTACATAAAAATACAATACTTAACAGGACTTTTTAGCTATACCAAAAAAGATATCATTTTCACAAAATATTCAGTATTAAAATAAATTGGTGCCCCCAGCACGACTCGAACGTGCGGCCTACGGTTTAGGAAACCGTCGCTCTATCCTCCTGAGCTATGGGGGCGTCTAAACCACGCAATATCTTAGCATTTGTTAGTAAGTAATCAAAGAACATATTGGCAGTTGAGAATCTTCCAGAAGAATCTTTTCTCTTCCGTTTAAGAACGAAAGTTCTATCAAAAAACCAATACCTGTTACAACTGCGCCCATCTTCTTCAGTAATTGAACAGAAGCACCGATTGTGCCTCCCGTTGCTAATAAATCATCAACAAGGTAGATACGTCCGCCCTCCTCTATGTCCTCTTCATGAACCTCTATTGTGTCTGTCCCATATTCAAGATCATAAGTTACAGCTTTGACTTTTCTGGGAAGTTTCCCTTTTTTACGTAATGGAATAAAACCAATTCCAAGTTGATATGCAATAGCTGCTCCAAAAATGAAACCTCTTGCCTCAACACCTGCAATACAATCGGCTTTGGAGTTGGCTGCATCTTGCGCTAAAGCATCTATAGCTTTTCTAAAAAGAGCCGGCTCTTTTAATATTGGCGTAATATCCTTAAATATAATACCAGGTTTGGGAAAATCCGGAACATCTGCGACTGCTGCTTTCAATTCATTCATAATCAAATCCCTCCTTGTTAAAAATCGCTATATTCAATATTCAATGACTTCAAAAGTTCGCGGAGCTTTTTCGTTGCGGATCCCGCAATCTGACGAACCCGTTCCCTGGTCAAAGAAAATTCCACACCTATCTCTTCAAGTGTTTTGGCACCTTCACCAAAAAGGCCATATCGTAAACTTAAAATTCTCGCTTCACGTTCGCCCAATAAATTCAACAATCCTAATATATCGTTGTGTAGCATTTTCTCGGTCACACTCCTGGTTGGAGAGTTACCATCATCGGCTGCAATTACATCAATTAACTCACTAACACCATCATCACTTATTGCTTCATTCAACGAATCAGGACTTTTTACGACATCGTGCATTTCTTTTATCCGCTCAACATCTTCACCCATATGATTGGCAATTTCATCATTAGTAGGCGTTCTTCCAAACTTCTGTAATAATTTCTCTTTTACTTTGTTAAGTGAAGATATCCTTTCAACCATATAAACCGGCACGCGAATCATTTTGCCCTGATTTGCAAGAGCACGCATAATAGACTGTTTTATCCACCAGGATGCATATGTACTGAATTTGCAGCCTTTTTCCAGATCATATTTTTCAACTCCACGGATAAGACCCAAGTTGCCTTCTTCTATAAGATCTAAAAATGATAAACCCATATTCAAGTACTTTTTTGAGATTGTCACTACAAGCCGCAGATTAGATTGAATCATTTTTTCGCGGGCCTCTTCGTCCCCATTTTCTATCTTGCGAGCCACGTCCTCCTCTTCTTCCCTTGTTAACAGGGGAATTGCTCCTATTTCTTTAAGATATAATTGTACTGGATCGCTGGCACACATATTGAATATAAATCCTTAACTTAAATATTTGTAAAAAAGAACAAGCTATTGCACAACTTCACTTTAAATAGCGGGTTGTGCAATAGCCTTAATTAATTTTAATTATTAAGAATTAAGCTGAGCATGTGCAGCAGCCAGTCTTGCAATAGG
>JAVCCS010000086.1 GCA_030765365.1 Candidatus Theseobacter exili | reverse complement strand
TCCTATCCAGGTAGCAAATGCCGTCATAGATTCACTAAAAATTTTCGAAACAGAATTGCCCCCCGGAGTTTCAGTATCAATTCTAAGAGATATGTCAAAAATTTATCGACAAAGAGCTCATTTGCTTCTAAAAAACGGATTGATAGGCTTAACCCTTGTTCTTCTACTCTTAGGTTTTTTTCTGGAAACACGTCTTGCGTTCTGGGTAATGATGGGAATACCTATTTCTTTTCTCGGAGGGTTGATCTTTTTACCCTTATTTGGAGTTTCAATTAATATGATAACAATGTTTGCCTTTGTCATTGCCCTTGGAATCGTAGTAGATGATGCAATAATAGTAGGCGAAAACGTATATGAGTATCACCAAAGAGGAGAACCCTTTCTAAAGGCCGCTGTACTGGGAGCTCGCGAAGTTGCAATGCCAGTAACGTTCAGTATATTGACTAATATTGTAACTTTTCTACCACTATTTTTTGTCCCGGGTTTTGTCGGGAAAATCTGGCGTGTAATTCCTGCCGTTGTAGTGACTGTATTTGTGGTATCCCTCGGAGAATGTCTTTTCATCCTGCCCGCACATCTTGGGCATGGTAATAGAAAGCGGTTTGGGATTTTTGAATGGATACATACCAGACAACAAAAATTCAGTCACTGGTTTGTAAAAGCAATAAGAAATTATTATGGGCCATTACTAAGTCGCATTCTTCATCACCGTTATTTAACAATAGCCATTGCAGTAGCAATTCTTACAATTACAATAGGATTAGTAAAAAGCAAACGTATGGGAATGGTATTAATGCCAAAAGTCGAATCTGATTATTCTATGGTTACAGCTGTACTGCCTTATGGAACACCTATCGATAAAACCAAAAGCGTTATGAAAAAACTAATTTCAGCAGCTAATGAAGTCGGGAAAAAAAACGGGAAAGATAAGCTTATTAAAGGAATTTTTTCTCATATTGGAAAATCATACAGAGGCATATCAGGAGGACACGTTGTTGAAGTAAGAACATTTCTTGAAGATCCAAAAGTAAGGCCAATCAGCACCAGACTTTTTACACAACTCTGGAGAAAAAAAACCGGGACAATTACAGGGCTGGAAACTCTTTTGTTCGAATCAGACAGGGGAGGTCCGGGTTCAGGTGTTTCCCTTACTGTAGAGCTGTCTCATAAAAACAGTGATATACTGGCAAAAGCAGGATCAGAATTGGCCAAAAAACTCGAAAACTTTTCAATCGTAAAAGATATTGACGATGGTTTTACTCCAGGAAAATTCCAGTTTGATTTTCAAATTCGTCCTGAAGGTATGGCGCTTGGACTGACATCAAGGGATATAGCAATGCAGGTCAGAAACGCATTTTATGGAGCAGAAGCTCTCAGGCAGCAGCGAGGCAGAAATGAAATAAAAGTAAAGGTGCGTTTACCAAAAAACGAGCGAATATCTGAATATGACATAAACGAATTTCTTATTCGTACTCCAGCAGGAACTGATATTCCAATAGCAGAAACAGCTTCGATTACAAAAGGCCGTGCCTACACATCCATTGAAAGAAGAAACGGTAAAAGAACAATAACCGTATCAGCCAATGTTACACCGCCAAAAGAAACAAACAAAATATTAGATAATATAAAAAATACTGCTTTACCTGAATTACAACAAAAATATCCTGGTCTAAGTTTCGGGTTTGAAGGTAAGCAGGCTCACTTAAGCGAAGCCCTGAACTCTTTGTTTATCGGATTTGCCATAGCTATTTTTGCTATTTATGCTCTTTTAGCAATACCATTTAAGAGTTATATTCAGCCATTGATCATCATGGTAAGTATCCCTTTCGGTATCGTTGGAGCTGTAATTGGCCATATAATAATGGGGTACAGCCTTAGCCTAATAAGTATGATGGGTATTGTTGCCCTTTCCGGAGTCGTGGTTAACGATTCTTTGATTTTAATAGACTTCGCAAACAGGAAACACAGAGACGGGAAATCTCGAAGGCAGGCTATTCATGAAGCCGGCATAAGACGATTCAGGCCTATCCTGCTGACTACCATTACGACTTTCGGAGGACTGGCACCAATGATTTTTGAAACCTCAAGGCAAGCAAGGTTTATGGTACCAATGGCTATCAGCCTTGGATTTGGAATTTTATTTGCCACACTTATTACATTAGCACTTGTACCATCACTGTATATGGTTGTGGAAGATGTGGCAAAAATTAAGAATTTTCTTTTGAGGAAAAACAGCTTATAATCAAATGCAGTTCAGGTCAAAATAATTTTTTTATGTTTATATCAATTCAAGACCAATCTGCTTTGCTATTTCAGGCGGCAAATAAAACTGAACCTTTTGTATATGTTCTCCAACTCTGTTTGTATGCTTTTCATCAAAAAATACTTCAACCTTCACTTTATAATTTTTCCCGTTTTTTATCTTCTTGATAACTGGTGACTGAACTAGAATTTCCTCTTGTCCAGGCACTATCTCTAATTCAACTAACAAAGGACCTTTATTCCTTATAGGATTTTCAAAGGTAACAACAGCAAACAAACTCTTATCCGATTTCTTTCGTACCTGAAAAGTCATTGCATATACAACACCCTGTGTGTCCCCAACTCGCATAAATCCGCCTCCAACTGTAGACAGGTACTCTGACTTTACAGACACAGGCGTTTTTTTTCTAAAAAATGCAAAAGAAGGATTAGCGCTCAATAAACAAAGACAAAAAACCACTAATAGTTGAATTTTCATAAATTCCCTTTGCATAAATATTAATAATTATTATGTATTATCTGAAATAATTTAAACTACTATCATACGGGAGCAAAAGCCCTGCGCGGTTTCGAATAATCGCTGGGTATTATCGCCCTTATTGCATCCATAAGAATGTATCCTGTCCGGTCTTTGCTGCCTAACCCGGAAGTTGCGGTTTGAAATGCAATAAACTCCCTGTCTCCAATTGTAATCACATTTGTAATTCTTATCCTTTCAAGCGTATCTATTTCGAATGTGCCGACCTCATAATAAACATCATAATCAATCCCAGGATTGAACGATTCCCCATTTGATAGAGCGCTCCAACCCAATACAATGACAACACCGACAAGCAACACCAGAATATTTACGAATTTACGCATCCTGTCATCCTCCTTTTAATAAATCATAAAATTCTTTATTTAATTTATAATACTTCACTTTTTATTAGCCATGTTTAGCAATACAGCGCTAAGGCCATCTACTACTGAAGCCATGTTAGTATAATTTAACGTATCTGCTGTATCTTTCTGTGTATGATAGAAAGGATTTCTGTAAAATGATGTGTCTGTAATCATCACAGCCGGAATACCCTGTTGCCAAAACGACCAGTGATCTGAAAAATCTGTTCCCTGAAACAATCCTATATCGATTAATGATTCTATTGGAAAATCCGTTTGCTTTTTAAATTCTGAAACAAGCGTTTTTGTCAGGTTTCTGGAATTAAGATTTCCAATTACTGCAATATAATTGCCCCTATTGGGATACAATATGCCTAAGAAAGGAGGGTATCTCTGGGAATTTGGCTCATTTGTATAATAGCCGATCATTTCCAGAATAATGGCAAATATTATATTATTCTTATCTTGGGCACTATGTTTAACAAAATAAACACTTCCCATTGAATCTGTTTGAAAAAAAGGAGGTTCTTCATTTACGAAAGCAACAAAATACACAGTACGCTCTGTATCAATATCAATAATATCTCGCGCTAATTCCAGCAACCCTGCAACAGCACTTGCGTTATCATCCGCGCCGGGATTAAAGCATGTGTCATAATGCGCCCCAACCACAATGATTTCTTCAGGTTTAGAATTTCCTTTTTTAACTGCAATAATATTTCTTACATCTTTACCTTCTGTTTCAAATGTCTGAAAATCAACAGCGTATCCCATTGAAGAAAATTGAGAAGAAATATAGTCGGCAGCCGCTTCCAGTTTTTTGTAATCAAAAACGCTGCGGTCTCCTATTTGATTTGAAAGCTTAAAAACGTGCGCTTTTAATTGTTCTTCAAGCTTTATCAATTTATCAGCTCCATTCGCTTCTGGTCTATTCCACAAGTTCCAGCCAAAAGTTGAAAGCAACAACAGGAGGGTACAAAACAATGCAATAAAAAAAAGATAAAGCCCTTTTAATAATACTACCTTTGCTTTTCTTTTTAAGCTTATATTATTCATCAATTAAAAACTCAATTAATATCAGCTAAGATTTTGGTGTCTTTAACTACTCAAATGAAAGTTTTGCGCGGCTAAGCGCAAATACGTCTCCATTTGCTTGTTCTGCGACTTCATTCTTCTGTTGCGGCTTCATCAATTTCCGCGAGAAGTTTATCAGCACATTCCTCACAATAGCCATGACTGAACTCAGCTTCAGAGTGATCCCTTACATACGATTCAATTTGTCTCCAATAGCCTTTGTCATCTCGTATCTTTTTGCATAAGGCGCAAATAGGAAGCAGGCCTCTCATAGTCTTGACGTTATCCAACGCGTTTTGAAGGTCTTTATTTGCCTTCTCCAATTCAAGCGCCTTCTGTTGTAGGTCTTCTTCGGCCTTCTTGCGTGCTGTTTCATCTTGAATTCGCATTAGAGCAATTCCGATTCCTTGGGCTAATGCTTCCCAAAAGAGAATCAACTCAGGAGTGAAACAATCCTTGCGTTGGTCATTGAAATGTAACAATCCGACAATATCTTTTTTCTTACGGATGGGAATCAGGGCAATAGACATATAGCCATCATGAATACATCTGTTGCGCGGGTGCAAGCGTGGGTCCTCTTTTGTCGGGACATTCAAGATGGGCAATGAATCGTTTGTCCAGGCGCTTCCACCTTCTGTAAAGAGAGGATTCGCCGAATCAGTTTGTCCGTTCAGTACGACACCGCACGTGCATTCTAAGCATAAGGTGCCATCCTTATTCCGACACACGGAACCTTGTTCATCACGCACCGTGAGCGTGTTTTCGGTAAGCAGAAAATCTTGGGAAAACCCCTCTTGAGAGTAATAAGGAAAATCATCACCTCTTCGCAATCGTATTCCAATCGCGTCATAACCGGTTTTACGCTTGATGAGCTGAAGAATCTGCTCGATCGAAGTCTCGATGTCGTCTTCTGAGTTGAGAATCTCAAGGAGGCCAATTGCCAGAGATTCGCGCATCGCAGGACTATCAATTATCTGCTGAGGTGATTGGAGCATAATTCCACCTTTCGTGTCTATTCTTTGGCATAATCCTATAACCTTAAAGACGCTAACGTTCAGCTTGAGTTTCGGCGCGGTCAGCGACGCAAACTCCAAGCTCTTGTTATGCATCCTTCTTTATCTGATACGTTGCTTGCACAAACCCAAAGTCGTAAACCATTGTATTCACATGGGTCAG